>JBDIAM010000362.1:0-3590 GCA_039812445.1 Piscicoccus intestinalis
TCGGACAGCGCCGCCGCCTCCCCGCGCCAGTAGTCGCGCACGGTGTCGCGGTAACGGCCGTTCCACTCGGTCCACAGCGGCGGGAAGCCGCCGACCTGGTAGCCGCCGTCGCCGAGGTCCCACGGTTCGGCGATGAGCTTGGCCTGGGAGATCACCGGGTCCTGCTGGATGAGGTCGAAGAACGCGCTGAGCTTGTCGACCTCGTGGAACTGGCGGGCCAAGGTCGCGGCCAGGTCGAAGCGGAAACCGTCGACGTGCATCTCGGTGACCCAGTACCGCAGCGAGTCCATGATCAGCTGCAGCACGTGCGGGTTACGCATGAGCAGGCTGTTGCCGGTGCCCGTCGTGTCGTAGTAGTGCTCTTTGGCGTCGTCGACGAGGCGGTAGTAGGCCGCGTTGTCGAGACCGCGGAACGCGATCGTGGGGCCGTACTCGTTGCCCTCGGCGGTGTGGTTGTAGACGACGTCGAGGATGACCTCGATGCCGTTGGCGTGCAGCGTCTTGACCATCGACTTGAACTCGGGCACCTGCTGGCCGCGGCTGCCGTAGGCGGCGTAGCCGTTGTGCGGCGCGAGGAAGCCGATCGTGTTGTAGCCCCAGTAGTTCGACAGCCCCTTCTCCTGAAGGTGGGTGTCCTGCACGAACTGATGCACGGGGAGCAGCTCGATGGCCGTGATGCCGAGGTTGGTCAGGTGCTCGATGATCGCCGGGTGCGCGATCGCGGCGTAGGTGCCGCGGATCTCCTCCGGCACATCGGGGTGGGTCATCGTCAGGCCCTTGACGTGGGCCTCGTAGATGACGCTCTCGTGGTACTCGTACCGCGGCGGGCGATCGTGGCCCCAGTCGAAGTAGGGGTTGATGACGACGGAGAGCATCGTGTGCGCGAGGCTGTCGGCGTCGTTGAACGACTCCACGTCGCCGAACTTGTAGCCGAACAGGGCCTCGTCGCTGTCGACCTGACCGTCGATCGCCTTGGCGTAGGGGTCGAGCAGCAGCTTGTGCGGGTTGCAGCGGTGACCGGCGGCCGGCTCGTACGGGCCGTGCACGCGGTAGCCGTACCGCTGACCGGGCTGCAGGTTGGGCACGTAACCGTGCCAGACGTAGCCGTCGACCTCGGTCAGTTCGAGGCGCGTCTCGGTGTTGTCATCGTCGATGAGGCAGAGCTCGACCCGGTCGGCGACCTCGGAGAAGAGCGCGAAGTTCACACCCGCCCCGTCGTAGGTCGAGCCGAGCGGGTATGCCTTGCCAGGCCAGATATCCATGTTTCCTTCTGTGGTCGTGCTGTGGTCGTGTCGGCCGTGCCGACGCAGCAGAACGGACCTGCCCGAGCCCCGCACCTGCCGGAGGCCGTCCCATCAGGGCCACCGAGTGTGCCGGAGGGGCGAAGACGTCGCCTCTCACCGGCGCCAGGGTCGTTTCTGCAGGTTTGTCACGGGACGCGAGCCTATCGTCCGCGGGGCGGGCTCGGCCTGGCGAGGCGGTACGGGCCGTGCGCGAAAGTTCGTCGCCGCTGGTCGAGACGGTGCGATCGGATGGCGGTGCGGCCCGGGCGCGGCGCGCCCCGGTCGCCGGTTGGGACTCGCCGCTGCTGAGTTTGAATCCGGGTGCCGGGATCGGTTACTGTCGTGCAGCACGCCGGGGCCGTTGCAGCGCCGGTGAGAGCACATGCGGACGTGGCTCAGTTGGTAGAGCATCACCTTGCCAAGGTGAGGGTCGCGGGTTCGAGTCCCGTCGTCCGCTCGGAGGAACGAGGCCTTCCTCGACAACACGCCGGAGAAGGTCGACCGACTTCCTCGGTGGAGTGGCCGAGAGGCGAGGCAGCGGCCTGCAAAGCCGTCTACACGGGTTCAAATCCCGTCTCCACCTCCACGAGCACCTACGCAGTGGGTGTCTCTTCGCGGGCGATTGGCGCAGTCTGGCTAGCGCGCTTCCTTGACACGGAAGAGGTCACAGGTTCAAGTCCTGTATCGCCCACCACCACAAGAGAGCGAACCCCCGGGCCCAAGCGTCCGGGGGTTTGGTCATGTCCGCACCCGTTCGCCTGCGTCGCGGCAGGCATTCGCGGGGCGGATACCGAGGGGGGAGCTCGGCCCGAGGCGGGCGCCCACGTGCTGTCACAGTCGATGGCACGTGAGAGGCGCCACAGTCGGCGCGGGTTGCGGTGCTCACGTTCCCGAGCGGCCGACCGACAAGGAGACGGAGGGAACGAAACCACCACCCAGGAGGGGTAGACACTCATGTCCGTCATGGCCGCCGAGTCCGCACGTCGCTACAGCGTCCTCATCACCGAGGCCCCCGACGGCCGCGGTACGTGGCACACGGTCACGGCACCGAGTCTGAGCGCGGCGCTGCGCGGGGTGCGCAGCGGTTCGCTGTGGAGCGCCGCCGAAGCGGGGGAGCCGCGCGAGGGCGCGCGCACCGTGACGGTCAGCGCCATCGAGTGCCTGGGGATCGCCGGCAACTGACCGTCGGCTACCTGACATCGGGTACCTGGATCGGCCCGGCGCGTGGTGCGCCGGGCCGATTCGGGTGTCTGGTACCAGGTGAGGCCGGGTGTGTCGTCAGGGCTTCTGGGCCAGCTTGGAGCAGCTGATCGCCGCCCGGTTGCGGGAGTCGAGCCCCTTGCGCACACCGGCGGTCGGGTTCTGTGGAACGCCCTTGCCCGAGATGTATTTCGGCGACCAGGTGTAGCTCGTGACGAGACTGCGGGCGGTCTGTCGGGCGGAGCCGGTCGCCTGACCGCGCGCCTTGGCGGCCTTGGCGTCGACCGTGAGGGTCAGCACGCCGGAGGGCCGGGAGGTCGCGCTCGTGTTGTACCAGACGAAGTTGCCGGTCCCGTATCCGACGAACGCGCGCCCCGACCAGCCCGACCCCAGCGGCCGGTGCGCATGGGTGCCGACGATGACGTCGGCGCCGGCGGCGCGCAGGTCCTTGACCGTCTCCACCTGGTTGCCGTTGGGGCACGTGCTTCCCTCGGTGCCCCAGTGCAGTTGGACGACGACGAGGTCGTACTTCGCCGCGGCCGCCTGCACCGCGGCGCGCAACCGCGTGCGGTCGAGGGCGACGGCGATGCCCGGCTTGTTGGGGCCGGCGGCCCAGTTGCGGGCCGTCTCCTCGACGACCTGGGAGGCGGCGAGCACGGCAACCTTGACACCCTTGACGTCGACCGCCAGGGGCGCGTAGGCCTGGGCGTCGTCGGCGCCGAAGCCGACGATCGGCATGACGTTGGAGGCCTGGGCCTTGAGCGTGTCCTGCACGCCGGCCGCGCCGAAGTCGGCGGCGTGGTTGTTGGCCATGCTCACCGCGTCGATGCCCGCCCACTTGAGCACCTCCAGCGCCTTGGGCGGCGCGCGGAAGGTGTACGGCTTGCGTTCGGCGCGGCCGCGCGTCGTGATCGCGGTCTCGAGGTTGACGAGCGAGAAGTCGGCGTCGCGCAGTTCCGGGAGGCGGTTGCGCCAGACCCGCGAAGAATCCTTCAGGAGCGCCGCGACCTGCCGTTCGAAGTGGACGTCTCCGGCGAAGGCCAGGGTGATGGTGGCCGGAGCCGCCTGCGCGCTGGCCTGCCCACCGCGGGCGGGCGAGGTCGTCGA
>JBDIAM010000363.1:0-3579 GCA_039812445.1 Piscicoccus intestinalis
GACGCACGCGGATCATCGCCGTCGACGGGCCCTCCGGCTCGGGAAAGACCACTTCGGCGATCGCGATCCAACGGCTGCTGGAGTGCGCGGAGGGACCCGACGCATCGGTGCAGGTCATCCACATGGACGACCTCTACCCTGGCTGGGACGGGCTGGCCGACGCGGTGTCGCGATTGCAGAAATGGATCATCGACCCGCTCGCCCGGGGCGACCCCGCGGCCTACCGGCGCTACGACTGGCACGCCGGCCGGTACGCCGAGTGGCACGCCGTGCCCGCCGCCGACTGGCTCGTCGTCGAGGGCGTCGGCTCCGGTTCGCGCGGCCCGGCGCGGTGCTGCGCCGCCCTGCTCTGGGTGGAGGCGGACCCGTCGGAGCGGCTGCGGCGCGGGCTGGATCGCGACGGCGAAACCTTCGCGCCGCACTGGGGGCGCTGGGCCGACCAGGAATCCGCGCTGTTCGCCGCCGAGGGCACCCGCGAGCGCGCGGACCTGATCATCGACACGACGTGAGCACCCGCGCACCGAGCCCGCCGGAACGCGCCGCAGACTCCCCCGAACTCCCCCGACTCCCCCGGCTCGCCGGAGCCGCCGGGGCTCGGCGGGTCCAGCGGCTACATTGACGACATGCTGGTCGATGCAGGTGAGGACGACGCGAGCGAGCCCCGCGACGCCCGCCCGCCGACGGCCCGGGCCCTGGCGAAGGCCCAACGGCGCCGCGAGATCCTCGTCGCCGCAGCGCGACTCATGGCCCGGCACGGCTTTCACGGCGTGCGGCTCAGCGACATCGGCACCGAGGTCGGCGTCAGCGGCCCGGCCCTGTACCGCCACTTCGCCTCCAAGGACGAGGCGCTCGCCGAGATGCTGCTCGACATCTCGCACCGGCTGCACGCCGGCGCCCGCGCCGCGATGGCGGCGGGCGACGACCCCGAGGCGACCCTGGACGCCCTCATCGGCGTGCACGTCGACTTCGTCGTCACCGAACCGGATCTCATCAGCGTGCAGTTCCAGGACCTGCGCTCCCTCGCGCCGGAGCCCCGCGAGCAGGTGCGGGCGCTGCAGCGCGAGTACGTCGGCTGGTGGGTGAGCACGCTGCGCCAGGTGCGCCCCGGGCTCGCGGAGCCCGAGGCCCGGGCCCTCGCGCACGCCACCTTCGGGCTCCTGAACTCGACCCCGCGGATCCCCCGTCTCCCCGAGCACGAACTGCGCGCGGTGATGACGCGCCTGGCCCGGGCCGCGCTCAGCGCCTGAAGCCCGCTTTCGTCACACAGTTGTGTGCGCTTTCGTGCCGCGCGATCGGGAAACCGATGACGGATCGGGTCTGGACAACCCACCCCCGGCCGGATACATTCAGTTAATCGTGACTAACTGAGTTGTCCGAGTGAGCCCGGGAAGGACCCGCCCGTGACCGAACCTGCGTCGAACCGCGCCGCGCACGCGGAACTGCTCGACGACCTGCACGCGCGCCTGGAGCGCGCCGCCGAGGGCGGCGGCGAGAAGGCCCGGCGCCGACACCTCGAACGCGGCAAGCTCCTCGTGCGCCAGCGGGTCGACGTGCTGCTCGACCCGGGCAGCCCGTTTCTCGAGCTGTCCGCCCTGGCCGCCGAGGAGATGTACGAGGGGCGCGCCCCGGCGGCCGGCCTCGTCACCGGCATCGGCCGCGTCAGCGGGCGCGAGTGCGTCATCGTCGCCAACGACGCCACGGTCTCCGGGGGCACGTACTACCCGATGACGGTCAAGAAGCACCTGCGGGCGCAGCAGATCGCGACCGACAACCGGCTCCCCTGCATCTACCTCGTCGACTCCGGCGGCGCGATGCTGCTGCAGCAGGACGACGTCTTTCCCGACCGCGAGCATTTCGGGCGGATCTTCTACAACCAGGCCCAGATGAGCGCGCAGGGCATCCCGCAGATCGCCGCGGTCATGGGTTCGTGCACGGCCGGCGGCGCGTACGTGCCCGCGATGAGCGACGAGGCGGTCATCGTGCGCAACCAGGGCACGATCTTCCTCGCCGGGCCGCCGCTGGTGAAGGCCGCCACCGGCGAGGAGGTGACCGCCGAGGAGCTCGGGGGTGGCGACCTGCACGCCCGCACCTCCGGGGTCGTCGACCACCTCGCCGCCGACGACTACGAGGCGCTGCTGCGGGTCCGCGAGATCGTCGCGACGTGCCCGCCTCCGGAGCCGCCGGCGTGGCAGGTGCGCCAGACAGTCCAGCCCACCCGCCCCCAGACCGACCTGTACGACCTCGTGCCGGTCGACTCGCGCACCCCGTACGACGTGCGCGACGTCATCGGCACGATCGTCGACGGCGGGCAGTACTCCGAGTTCAAGCGCGACTACGGCACGACGATGGTGACCGCCTTCGCGCACCTGCACGGGCACCCGGTCGGGATCATCGGCAACAACGGCGTCATCCTGTCCGAATCAGCGCTCAAGGGAGCGCATTTCATCGAGCTGTGCGACCGCCGCCGGATCCCGCTGGTGTTCCTGCAGAACATCACCGGGTTCATGGTCGGCCGGGCGTACGAGGCCGGGGGCATCGCGAAGAACGGCGCGAAGATGGTCACCGCCGTCGCATGCGCGCGGGTGCCGAAGTTCACGGTCGTCATCGGCGGCAGCTTCGGCGCCGGCAACTACTCGATGTGCGGGCGCGCCTATTCGCCCAGGTTCCTGTGGATGTGGCCGAACGCGAAGATCGCCGTCATGGGCGGCCCGCAGGCCGCCGACACCCTCGCCACCGTGCGCGCCACCCAGGTGCAGCGCTCCGGGGGCGAGTGGAGCCCGCAGCAGCACGAGGAGTTCGCCGCGCCGATCCGGGCGCAGTTCGAGCGGCAGTCCAGCGCGTACTACTCCACGGCCCGCCTCTGGGACGACGGCATCATCGACCCCGCCGACACCCGCACGGTGCTCGGCCTGGCCCTGTCCGCCGCGATCGGCGCGCCTCTGGCTCCGGTCAACAACGGCGTCTTCCGGATGTGATGACGATGACCCCCACCCCCACCCCACCCCCCACCCGGCCGAAGGCTGCCCTTTCGGTCGACGGCTCGGGCCAGAACCCTAGCCCTCGGCCGATAGGGCAGCCTTCGGCCGAGGGGGCGGACGGGCTGCGTACGGTGCTCGTCGCGAACCGCGGGGAGATCGCGTGCCGCGTCATCCGGAGCCTGCGGGCGGCCGGGATCCGCAGCGTCGCCGTCTACTCCGACGCGGACGCCGACGCGCGTCACGTGCGGGAGGCCGATGTCGCCGTGCGGCTGGGGCCGGCGCCGGCCACCGCCTCCTACCTCGACATCGACGCGGTGCTCGCCGCCTGCCGCGCCACCGGCGCCCAGGCCGTGCACCCCGGTTACGGGTTCCTCTCCGAGAACGCCGCGTTCGCGCGGGCGCTGGACGAGGCCGGCCTGATCTTCATCGGTCCCCCGGCCGCCGCGATCGAGACGATGGGCGACAAGATCGCCGCCAAGGCCGCCGTGTCGGCGCGCGGAGTGCCGACGGTGCCGGGCATCTCGCGCCCGGGGCTCACCGACTCCGACCTCATCGAGGCGGCCGACGAGGTGGGCTACCCCGTGCTCGTCAAGCCCTCCGC
>JBDIAM010000364.1:0-3572 GCA_039812445.1 Piscicoccus intestinalis
GCCCCGGCCGCCATAAACACCCGGTCTCAACCCTGTTGTCGCTCAGGGAACTACGCTGTCGGCGTGCCTCTGGCTTACCTGCTCGCGGTGATCATCCCGCCGACGCTGATGATCTACCCGGCGGTCGTGCTGCCGTCGACGGCCGCGATCGACGCCATCGGGTCGACGGTGGGCGGGATCCTCATGGTGACGGCGAGATGGCGCCGGTTCCAGGGGCGTTCGTGGTGGCCGTTCGCGATCACGATCTGTGTCGTGTGGCTGATCACGGTGATCGCCATGGGCATCAACGGCGACCCGGCGAGCGTGTGGCCGGGCGGCACGACGTGGATGCTCGTGCTGCTCTCGGCGATGATCGTCACGACGATCGACCGCTGGACGGTGCCGGAGTTCTCCCCGCTGCCCACGGGTACCGTGCTGTTCGCCGTCGCGCTCGCCGGAGTCGGGCTCTTCTCCCCCATGCTCAACGGTCTGCGCGCGGGTCTGGGCATGTTTCCGCTGATGTTCGGCATGACGAGCGCCGCGTGGGGGGTGAGCTTTCTGCAGCGGGCCCAGCGGCGGCGGCTGCGGACCGAACGCATCGTCGTGCGCGACCGCGAGCGCAAGCAGATGGCCCGTGAGCTGCACGACGTCATCGCGCACGAGGTCATCGGCGTCGTGGTCCTGGCCCAGGGGGTGCGCGACAGCACCGCCGACCCCATGGCGCGGCAGGCCCTGGAGCGCATCGAGGGAGCCGGAGGCCGGGCGCTGGAGGGCATCCGCGCCATCGTCGCCGCCTCCCGCGACGACGAGGAGCACTCGACCGAGCCCGAGACGGCCCCGCACTATCAAAGCCTCGACGACGTCGCCCGCTTGGTGGACGATTACGCGCACACGACCTCGGCGACCCTGCACCTGACCCGGCGCGGCGACACCCCGGTCGCCACGTCCATCGCGGCCGCGGCCTACCAGATCGTCGCCGAGTCGCTGAACAACGTCCATCGCCACGCCGTCGAGCCGCAGGCCATCGAGGTGCTGCTCGACACCAGCGGCGCCGACCTCGTCATCGAGGTCACCGACGACGGTCACGACCGGTACGACGACACCGACCGGACCGGCTCCCCTGGCGGCGGATGGGGCTTGGAGGGCATCGCCGAGCGCGCCGACCTCGTCGGTGGCCACGTGCAGACCGGACCGCTCCCGCAGGGCGGCTGGCGGGTGCGCGCGGTGCTGCCGATCGAGGGCCCTGGCCCCGCCGCCTCCAACCTGACCACACGCGCCCCCAGCGCGCCGCGCGGCGCCATCTAAGCTGGCCAGGTGCGTCTGGCCCTGCTCATCGCCGTGCTCGGCCCCGGTTCGCTGCTGCTGTATCCCGTCACCGGCGCCCCGGGCCAGGGCGGCTTCTACGTCGACGTGGTTGGGTTGCTCTGCGGCGCAACGCTGTTGACCGTCGCCGTCGGCCGGCCGATCCGGAGCCGGTCCTGGTGGCGGCTGATCGGCGCCGTCGCTCTCGTGTGGGTGCTCGTGGACCTGCTCATGCGCTTCGACACCGACTTCCCCTATCCGGGCGGCACCTCGTGGACGCTCGCGGTCGCCGCCAGCCTGCTGTTCGGGGCCGTCGACGAGTGGTTCACCCCGGAGCACGCCCCGATGCCGTCGGCCCCGGCCGCCGCCGCGTTGGCGTTCACCGCAGCGGCTGTCGCCACACCCCTGGTCGGCGGCCTCGAGGGCCTGCCGGAGGTGCCGGTCATCGGGATCCTCACCGTGGCGGCCGTCGCCGTCGGGCTGCTCTACCGCCAGCAGCGGCTGCGGCTCGTGCGCCAGCGAGTCGAGGTGCGTGACCGGGAACGCCGCGAAATGGCCCGCGAGCTGCACGACGTCATCGCCCACGAGGTCGCCGGAATCGTCGTGCTCGTGCAGGGAGCGCGCGCCACGACGAACAATCCGACCACGGCCCAGCTGCTCGCGCGCATCGAGGGCGCCGGCGAGCGCGCGCTGCAGGGGCTGCGCGTCATCGTCGCCACTTCGCGCCAGGAGACGGGCTCCGGCTCGGCCGACACCTCGCCGCATCGGCAGGAGCTCGTCGAGGTCGCCCGGCTCGTCGAGGATTTCGCCCACACGACGAGCGCGACCGTGCAGCTGCACCGCAGCGGAGACGAACGGGTGACGACGGCGATCGCGGCCGCCGCCTACCGCATCGTCGCCGAGTCGCTGAGCAACGTGCGTCGGCACGCCCACGACGCGCGACGCGTTGACGTCGTGATCGACAGCACCGGAGCCGACCTGGTGCTCGAGGTGCGCGACGACGGAACCAGCGACCTTTCGAACGAGCCGGCAGAACTCGGCGGAGGCTGGGGCCTGCCGGGCATCGCCGAGCGCGCCGACCTCGTCGGCGGCCGCGTCGAGACCGGGCCCCGACCCGAGGGCGGGTGGCGGGTGCGGGCCGTGTTACCGAAATCGGTGGTAGCGAAGGAAGCAGGAGGCTCATGAGCATTCGCGTCGTGCTGGCCGACGACCAGGAGATGGTGCGCTTCGGCATGGCGATGATCCTGACCGCGCAGAAGGACATCGAGATCGTCGGCGAATGCGTCGACGGAGTGCAGGCCGTCGACACCGTGCGAGCCACCCGACCCGACGTCGCGCTGCTCGACATCCGCATGCCGCGCCTGGACGGCCTGCAGGCCGCGCGGCTGCTGACCCAGATCACCAAGGTCGTCATCGTCACGACCTTCGACGACGACGAACTCGTCGACCGCGCGATCGACGCCGGCGTCTCGGGATTCGTGCTTAAGGACGCCGGGCCGCAGATCCTCGTCGCGGCCGTGCGTGCGGCGGCCGCGGGCGACGCCCTCATCTCCCCCGAGGTGACCCTCGCGCTGCTCAAGCGGCGACCGCGAGCCCGCCGGCCCGACTCCCGGCTCGACCAGCTCTCCGAGCGGGAGCTGCAGGTGGTGCGGCTCGTCGCCCGCGGCCTGACGAACGCCGAGATCGCCAAGGAGCTCACGGTCACCGTCGCGACCGTCAAGACGCACCTGGTCAATGTGTCGACCCGCCTGCAGGTGCGCAACCGCGTCGAGATCGCGGCCCTGGCCTGGTCCTCCGGCCTCGTCGAGTGAGGCCGTCCGGCCCCGTCGCCACGGCGTGCTGCTCCCGCAGCCTCCCCGCCTGAACTCGCCCCCACTCTCGAGGGTGTGATCTAGCTCACTCTTGGCCTGGATTATTGCCCACTTTCGCCGGGTGAGACCGGAGTAAAGTGCGGCTTCACGTGGGTTTTGCACCTGCGAATCCAGACAATGTCCGCTTGAGCGAGAAGGCGATATGAATCCTGACTTCCCCCTCTGGCTCCGTGCCGGGCACCTGATCAACTTCATCCTGATCGGGATGCTCTTGCGCTCCGGCTGGGAGATGCTCTCGTCGCTGCCACGGCTGTGGTGGCGCAAGGACTGCGCGCCGGGCACCGAATGGCTGAGGTTCACGTCGCGCAAGCTGCCGAAAGAGGAGGGTGTCTACACCTCCCTCATGGACGAGAAGTCGCTGTCTCCGCTGATCGGCCTGCCGGGCCGGGAGAACATCGGACTGGGCCGGCACTGGCACGG
>JBDIAM010000365.1:0-3564 GCA_039812445.1 Piscicoccus intestinalis
GTCGCGCACGAGCATGACCGTCGCGGCCGGTTGCTCGACCGGCGCGTCGACGGGCTCGTCGAGCCACCGCTGCGCCTTCGCGCGCAGCCCACCGTCGAGAACGAACTCCACGGCGCCGCTCATCGGCGGCCGCCGCTCGTCGGCTCGGCGCGCGAACGCAGCGGCGCCATCGCCTCAGTCGTCCGCGAGCGCGACGATGACCTCGACCTCCACCGGCACGTCGAGCGGCAGCGCGGCGACGCCGACGGCGCTGCGGGCGTGCACACCCGCGTCACCGAAGGCCGTGGCGAACAGCTCGGAGGCGCCGTTGACGACGCCCGGCTGACCGGTGAACGACGGGTCGCTGGCCACGAAGCCGACGACCTTGACGACGGAGGCGACCTGGTCGAGGTCGGGCACCACGGTCTTCACCGCGGCGATGGCACCGAGCGCGCACAGCTGGGCGAGCTCCTTGGCGCGCTCGGGGCTGACGAGCCCCTCCCCCTCGCCGACCTTGCCGGTGGCGGCGGGGCTGCCGTCGACCATCGGCACCTGCCCGGAGACGTACACGCGCCGGCCGTCGAGCTTGGCGGGCACGTAGGCCGCGAGCGGAGCGGTAACCGGCGGCAGGCTCAGGCCGGCCGCCGCGAGCCGCTCTTCCACCTGGCTCATCGACTCACTCCTTCGGGCGCTTGAGGTAGGCCACGAGGTTGCCGTCGGGCATGACGACGGTCTGCACGAGCTCCCACCCGTCGTCGCCCCAGTTGTTGAGGATCTGCTGCGTGGCGTGCACGATCAGCGGCACGGTCGCGTATTCCCACTTGGTCATGGCCGCCACTCTAACGACCGGCACCGACAGCATCGCGGGCCCGCGACCTCCGGCCGTCGTCGGCGCCCGCGCGCTCCTAGACTCACCGGTATGTCTCAGGAAGCGGCGGCGGACCTGCCCGACTGGTCACAGGTGCGATTGCACATCGTCACCGGCAAGGGCGGAGCCGGTAAGACGACGGTCGCCGCCGCGCTGGCGCTGACGCTGGCCAGTCTGGGTCGGCGGGTGCTGCTGTGCGAGGTCGAGGGCCGGCAGGGCATCTCGCAGGCGCTCGACGTGCCGCCGCTGGGCCCCAAGGAGGAGCGCGTCGTGCGGGTCTCCGGGGGCGGGGAGGTCTGGGGCCTGTCGGTCGAGGCGAAGGCCGCGCTCATCGAATACCTGTCGATCTTCTACCACCTCGGTTCCGCGGGCGGCATGCTCGAACGGCTCGGCGCCATCGACTTCGCGACGACGATCGCACCGGGGGTGCGCGACGTGCTCTCGATCGGCAAGGTGTACGAGGCCGCGTCCCGGGAGGCGGGCGAGCGGAGTTACGACGCGGTCGTGCTCGACGCGCCACCGACCGGTCGGGTGCTGCCGTTTCTCAACGTCAACGAGGAAGTGGCCGATCTGGCCAAGGTCGGGCCGATCCGCAACCAGGCCGCGTCGATCACCCGCGTCCTCAAGGCACCCTCGACCAAGGTGCACGTCGTGACGCTGCTCGAGGAGATGCCGGTGCAGGAGACGGTCGACGCGGTCGCCGACCTGCGCTCGCACGGTTTCGGGGTCGGGGCGATCGTCGTCAATCAGGCCCGCTCGGCGTTCTTCACCCCGGAGCAGTCCGCGGCGCTCGGCGCGGAGCCGGGCGTCGACAGCGACGGCACCGGCTCCGACGACAGCGACGGCACCGGCTCCCTCGACGGGGCGGCGGTCGCGCGGGCCCTGACGCGCGCCGGGCTCACCGGTCGCGCCGCCGAACCGGCTACCGGGGCAGGGCTGCTCACCCAGGCGCGCGAGCACGTCGAGCGGATCGCGGTGGAGGACACGCAGCTGGCCGCGCTCGACGACCTCGCGACTCCGGTGCACGTGTTGCCGCATGTGCTCGATCCGACCGGAGCCAGCAGCGTGCGCGAGCTGGCTCAGAGCCTGGCCGATCAGGGGGTATGGGGATGAACGCCGCGAACCGCCCGCGTCCGGGCACGGTCTCCGGGCCGGCGTTGCAGATCGACGAGCTCCTCGACGATCCGGGCACCCGCGTCATCGTGTGCTGCGGCTCCGGCGGCGTCGGCAAGACGACGAGCGCCGCGGCCCTGGCGTTGCGGGCCGCCGAGCGTGGCCGCCGGGTCGCGGTGATGACGATCGACCCCGCCCGCCGGCTCGCCCAGTCGCTCGGGCTCGACGAACTCGACAACACGCCCCGGGCCGTCGCCGGACTGGACGCCGCGCAGCAAGCCGGGTTCGGCAGCCTCGACGCGATGATGCTCGACATGAAGCGCACCTTCGACGAGGTCGTGCAGGCGCACGCCACCCCGGAGAAGGCCGAGCAGATCCTCGCCAACCCCTTCTATATCGCGCTGTCGAGCTCGTTCGCGGGCACGCAGGAGTACATGGCCATGGAGAAGCTCGGGCAGCTGCATGCGCAGCGCGACAGCGACGGCCGCCCGCGCTGGGACCTCATCGTCGTCGACACGCCCCCGTCGCGCTCGGCGCTCGACTTTCTCGACGCGCCCGAGCGCCTCGGCAGCTTTCTCGACGGCCGGTTCATCCGCTTGCTGCTCGCGCCCGCGAAGGTCGGTAGCCGGGCATACCTCAAGGTCGTGTCGAAGGGCATGGGGGTGGCCCGCGGCGCGCTGTCGAGGGTGCTCGGCACGCAGCTGCTCGACGACGTGCAGACGCTGGTCGCGGCGCTCGACACGATGTTCGGCGGGTTCCGCGAGCGCGCCGACCAGACCTATGCGCTGCTGCAGCAGCCGGGCACGGCCTTCGTCGTCGTGGCCTCCCCCGAGCGCGACGCGCTGCGCGAGGCCGGGTACTTCGTGGAGCGCCTGCAGGCCGACTCGATGCCGCTGGCCGGGGTCGTCGTCAACCGGATGGTGCGCACGCTGGCCCCGGATCTCGACGCGACGGAGGCCGATCGGGTGGCCGAACGGCTGCTGGCCGAGGAGCCGGTCGACGGCCGATTCGACGAGACGAGCGCGACGGGCCTGTTGCCCGGGATGCTGTCGCTGCAGGCGGAGACGGCCCGCACGGCGGTGCGGCACGAGGAGGCCGCGCGGCGATTCGCGGACCGGCACTCCGGTGTCGCGATGGTGCACGTGCCGCTCGCGGCGGTCGACGTGCACGATCTCGAGGGCTTGCGCAATATCGGGGCCGCCCTCGCCAGGACGTCAGCAGGAACCGGGTCGGCCGGTCAGGCGGGCTGACCGGCCCGATCGGACCTCAGGCGGACTGTTCGTCGGCGAGGCCGCGCTCGAAGAGGGCCCGCCAGGAGGGGACGGCCGGGTGCCGACGCAGCATCGCGCGACGCTCCCGTTCGGTCATTCCGCCCCAGACCCCGAACTCCGTGCGGTTGTCCAACGCGTCGGCCAGACACTCCGCGACCACGGGACATCGCAGGCAGATTTGCTTGGCCTGCTGCTGAGCGGCCCCCTGCACGAACAGGGCGTCGGGCTCACTCTTGCTGCACGCGGCGAGCGGTGCCCAGTCTTCGATCAGCCTGGGATGACGCCGCATCGGCGCTGATGAGATCGTCATTGATTACCCCTTGTAACGACCGC
>JBDIAM010000366.1:0-3563 GCA_039812445.1 Piscicoccus intestinalis
CTCGCTGTTGTGATCGGCGGGGAAGGCGTTGATCGCGACGACGGGGTTGATCCCGAAGCCGCGCAGGATCCGCAGGTGGGCGCGCAGATTGTCGGCGCCGGCCAGCACGTCGTCGACGCTCTCGGAGAGCATCTCGGGCGGCAGCGGGCGACCGGCGATGACCCGGAAGCGACCCGAATGCGTCTTCAGAGCCCGCACCGTGACGACGAGCACCGCGGCGTGCGGGGTCAGGCCCGTCTGCCGGCACTTGATGTCGACGAACCGCTCCGCGCCCATGTCGGAGCCGAAGCCCGCCTCCGTGACGAGGTAGTCACAGCCGCCGATCGCGGCGAGGTCGGCGACCACCGAAGAGTTGCCGGTCGCGATGTTGCCGAACGGGCCGCAGTGGACGAGCGCGGGAGTGCCCTCGAGGGTCTGCAGCAGGTTGGGCTCGACGGCGTCGCGCAGCATGACGGTCATCGCGCCGGCGGCCTTGAGGTGCTCGGCGGTCACGGGCGCGCCGTCGACGTCGTAACCGACGACGATCCGCCCGAGGCGGGCGCGCAGGTCCGTCAGCGACGTACACAGCGACAGCGCCACGCCGACCTCGCTGGCCGCGGTGATGTCGAAGCCCGTCTGCCGAGGCACCCCATCGACCCGCTCGCCGAGCCCGACGACGATGTTGCGCAGCGACCGGTCATTGACGTCGAGCACCCGCCGCCACGAGATCGACCGGGTGTCCAGGCGCAGCGCGTTGCCCTGATGCAGGTGGTTGTCGACCATCGCGGCGAGCAGGTTATGGGCGGCGGTGATCGCGTGGAAGTCGCCCGTCAGGTGCAGGTTCATCCGCTCCATCGGCACGACCTGCGAGTAGCCGGCCCCGGCCGCGCCACCCTTGATTCCGAACGTCGGGCCCATCGACGGCTGCCGCAGCGCGAGCACGGCGCGGTCGCCCCCGCGGGCCAGCCCGTCGGCCAGACCGATCGCCGTCGTCGTCTTGCCCTCCCCGAGAGGAGTCGGTGTCACCGCCGTGACGACGACGTACCGGCCCAGCCCGGTCGCCGACGCCCGCCCCGGCGTCAGCGGCGCCGTGAGCGAGACCTTCGCGACGTTGCGGCCGTACGGCACGAGCCGGAACGGGTCGATGCCGGCGCGCTGCGCCACCTCCGCCAGCGGACGCAGCCTCGCCTGGCGGGCGATCTGCAGGTCGTCGGCCTGCGCGCCTCGGGTGAGGGGAACTGAGTCACTGGGCTCGATGGACCCGGTGGGCACGGTGGAACGGGTGGGCGCGGTGGAGCCGGTGGAGCCGGTGGAGCCGGGTGCTGCGAGGGCGCCTTCGGTCTCGGAGTCACGGTGGTGTTTCACGAGGTCATCCTCATTCTCACGAGGCTTTCCTGTCTTGTGAAAGAGCGAACGTCACCGCCGTGTGCCGCGTCACGGGCCGCGTCACGGCGCACGGCGACCCAGATGATCGTGCCCGGCAGGTACTCGCCGCGCAGCGGGCTCCAGCCGCCCCAGGTCTGCGGGTTGTGGGAGGGCCACCGCGGCTCGCGCAGCTGCTCCAGCGCCAGGCCCGCGGCGACGATCTGGGCGACCCGGGTCTCGATCGTCGGGTGCGTCTCGGCGTACGTCAGCGTGCCGCGGGCGTCGCGCTCGGTGTAGGCGCGCCGGTCCCAGTACGGGGTGACGGCCGTGAGGCCCTCGTGCCCCGGCACGTCCGGAAAACACCAGCGGATCGGGTGCGGTTCGGCGGCGACGAGCCGGCCGCCGGGGCGCAGCACCCGGGCCGCCTCCGCGAAGAAGGCGCCGCCGTCGGCGACGAACGGCAGCACCCCGTAGGCGGTGAAGACGACGTCGACACACGCGTCCGCGAACGGCAGCACGCACCCGTCGCACTGCACGAGCGGCACCGCGCCGTCGCGGCCGGCGTCGATGCGGCGCGCCGCGGCCAGCATGCCGCCGGACACGTCGCTCGCGACCACCCGCGCACCGAGCCCGGCGACGTATCGGGCGCCCTGGGCCGCGCCGGCTCCGACCTCGAGCACGTCGCGGCCGGCCAGCGACCCGAGCAGCCCCAGCTCCGACTCCCGCCAGCCCTCCGGCCCCCAGACCAACTCGGCGTCGCCGAGAAAGGCGCCGTGCTCGGCGTAGTAGTCCGCCGCGTTGTCGTCCCACCAGGCCCGGTTGGCGCGGACCGCCTCCCCGGCCCCCACCTGGGCGCGGGCGACGCTCGGCGCGGATTCGAGCGAGGTCTCGAGCGCGGCCTCGGGGGAGACCTCGGGCGCGGCCTCGGGGGAATGCCCGTCGCCGCCGGGATGTTGTGCCTGCTCGTCAGGGTGCGAGTCGTCGTGGGCCGTCACCGCACCAGTCTGCGGCCCGGCCCGCGCCGGCTGCCAGCGGCTCGTCACGGCTCGGAACGATCCGGCGCCGCCCGAGCACACAGGTTTTGCGCAGCGGGTGTCGGGGTCGGTAGTGTTATCAAGAGCACACGTCTGTCCGCCGCCGACGACTCGCCCGACGACACGGGCCCGTGCGTCCGGCGGTTTCGTGTGTTCGGCGCTGGCTCAGCGGCGCGGGTGCAGGCCCGGGTCCGAGCCCGTTTCACACCCTGTCCATCCAGGGCGACCGTGGTGCAACGTCTGTAGCACGGCGCCCCTCGATCACAACTGTCCATCGGAGCCCCTACATACATGACTGCCACCACGGCTACAGCTCAGATCGCGATCAACGACATCGGGTCGGAGGAAGACCTGATCGCGGCGATCGATTCCACGATCAAGCATTTCAATGACGGCGACATCGTCGAAGGTGTCATCGTCAAGGTCGACCGGGACGAGGTTCTCCTCGACATCGGGTACAAGACCGAGGGTGTCATTCCCTCCCGCGAACTTTCCATCAAGCACGATGTCGACCCCGACGAGGTCGTCACCGTGGGTGACGAGGTCGAGGCCCTGGTTCTCCAGAAGGAGGACAAGGAAGGCCGCCTCATCCTGTCCAAGAAGCGTGCGCAGTACGAGCGGGCGTGGGGCACCATCGAGAAGGTCAAGGAAGAGGACGGGGTCGTCACCGGCACCGTCATCGAGGTCGTCAAGGGCGGCCTGATCCTCGACATCGGGCTCCGGGGCTTCCTGCCTGCCTCTCTCGTCGAGATGCGCCGGGTCCGCGACCTGCAGCCGTACGTCGGCAAGGAGATCGAGGCCAAGATCATCGAGCTCGACAAGAACCGCAACAACGTGGTGCTGTCGCGTCGGGCGTGGCTCGAGCAGACCCAGTCCGAGGTGCGCACGACGTTCCTCAAGGAGCTGCAGAAGGGCCAGGTGCGTTCCGGCGTCGTCTCCTCGATCGTCAACTTCGGCGCGTTCGTCGACCTCGGTGGGGTCGACGGGCTCGTGCACGTCTCCGAGCTGTCCTGGAAGCACATCGACCACCCGTCCGAGGTCGTCGAGGTCGGCCAGGAGGTCACGGTCGAGGTGCTCGACGTCGACATGGACCGCGAGCGGGTCTCGCTGTCGCTGAAGGCGACCCAGGAAGACCCGTGGCAGCACTTCGCCCGCACCCACGCGATCGGTCAGGTCGTGCCGGGC
>JBDIAM010000367.1:0-3559 GCA_039812445.1 Piscicoccus intestinalis
CCGCTGCGGCCTCCGCACCGGCTCCCGCGGAGCCCGACACCGCTGCGGCGGAGCCCGATTCACCGTCGACCCCGGACGGGTGGGGAGGCACGGCCGGCGCTGCCGACTCGCCCGCCGGAGCCGGTGACACCGCCTCCTCGGGACGCACCCCGAACCTCGTCGGCTACGGCGCGATCGGCGGGTCCACCACGCGGCGGGCGCGCAAGAACCGGTCCCCGGGCGTGGGCGCTCCGGCCGGTGGTGGCGCGGGCGGCAACCGCCCGCTGGCCAAGCCGCCGGTGCGCAAGTACGCCAAGGAGCAGGGCGTCGATCTCGCGGAGGTCACCGGCTCCGGCGAGGGCGGCATCATCGACCGCGACGACGTCGACGCCTACCTCGGTGCGGGCGGCGCGGGTTCCGCACACAAGAGTGTGGAACGAGAGGAGCGGATCCCGGTCAAGGGGGTGCGCAAGATGACCGCCGCGGCCATGACCGGCTCGGCGTTCGGCGCGCCGCACGTCACGGAGTTCGTGACGATCGACATGACCGCCTCGATGGAGCTGCTCGATCGGCTCAAGGCCGACCGGGAGTTCCGCGACGTCAAGGTGACGCCGCTGCTGCTCGTCGCCAAGGCGCTGTTGCTCGCGTGCCGCCGCAACCCCGGCGTCAACGCCACCTGGGAGGAGGCGGGCGACCAGGCGAGCATTGTGCTGAAGAACTACGTCAATCTCGGCATCGCCGCGGCCACCCCGCGCGGGCTCATCGTGCCGAACGTCAAGGACGCCGACGCGATGTCGCTGCGCGAGCTCGCCGACGCGCTGACCGTGCTCGTGGAGACGGCCCGGGCGGGTCGCACGCAGCCGGCGGACATGTCCGGCGGCACGATCACGATCACCAATGTCGGCGTCTTCGGCGTCGACACCGGCACCCCGATCATCAACCCGGGGGAGTCGGCGATCCTGGCCTTCGGCGCGATCCGCCGCATGCCGTGGGTGCTCGGGTCGGGCGTCGACGAACGCATCGAGCCGCGCTGGGTCACCCAGCTCGCCCTGAGCTTCGACCACCGCCTCATCGACGGCGACCTCGGCTCCCGCTTCCTGTCCGACATCGCCGCCGTCCTGCACGACCCCGCCCGCGCCCTCCTCTGGGCCTGACCCCTCCGCACAACCCCACCGCCAACCCCCGACGCCTGACCCCCACGCCCCAACGTCCCTGAGAACTGCGTGTCGTGGCCAGAACTGCTGTTCGTGCCGCAGTTCCGGCCGTGACTCGCAGTCCTCATGGACGTAGCGGGCCGGTGACTGATCAACCTGAATTGCATCACATGCCTTAACATCTGATGCATGCGCACGACGCTGACCATCGACGACGACGTCCTGCGCGTCGTTCAGGAGCGGGCCCGTCGAGAGCGTCGCACGGCGGGCCAGGTGCTCTCGGACCTCGCGAGGCAGGCGCTGGCTGGCCCCCGCGCCGAATCGGCCTCGACCCGAAACGGCTTTCCGGTTCTGCTCGGCTCCGGCTGCCCGGTCAGTGACTCGACGGTCGAGGAACTCCGCGAGCAGGAGGGTGTGTGACCCGGGCGCTGCTCGACGTCAACGTGTGGCTGGCGCTCGTCGACCCCGACCACGAGGCGCACGAGCGGGTTCATGCGTGGCTTGAGCAGTGGCTGACGCGACCCGACCCCGGCGGATGGGCGTCGTGTGCGATCACCCAGAACGGCTTCGCTCGGATCATCAGCTCGTCTGCGTACCCGAACGCCGTGAGCCCGCGACGGGCCGTTGAACTGCTCGTGACGGCGACCTCCGCGCGCGAACACGAGTTCTGGCCGTGTGACGTGCAACTGGGCGACGTCGTGGACGTCACCCATCTCGTCGGGCCTCGCCAGATCACGGACGCCTACTTGCTCGCGCTCGCGGTGGCACGCGACGGCACGCTCGTCACGCTCGACCGGTCGCTCCCGTCTCGGCTGGTGCGCGGCGCGAGCGAGCGGCACCTGACGCCGCTCTGAGCGGGCGTGGCCCCCGGGCCGCCGTCCGTATAGAACGGGACGGATCGGACGATGGGGTGGCGTAGGGTGCGCGCCGGAACGAGGGGAGACCGTGTGAGATGGGCGATCGTGTGCTGCGTCGGCGTGTTGCTGGCGTGGGCGCTGGTGGCGGGCCGGCTGGGGCGGTGGCGGATCACCGCCCCGATGGTCATGGTGTTCGGCGGCATGATCATCGGTCTGGCCGGGCTGGTCGTGCAGGCCGGCGCGGTCGTCGGCGGGGGTGAGCAGCTCCCGGAGACGGTCGACCTCGCGATCGTCACCACCGTGCTCAACAACCCCCTCGCCGAGCGCATCGCCGAACTCATCCTCGCGCTCGTCCTGTTCGTCGACTCCTTCGAGATCCGCCGCGGCGTGTTCGGCCACGAGCCGGCGCTCGCGGCGCGGCTGCTCGCGCTCGCCCTGCCCGCCAGCCTCCTCCTCGGGTACGCCCTCGGGCTGTTCCTTTTCCCGCACCTCGCCCCGGCCGTCGTGCTCGTGCTCGTGTGCGCGGTCATGCCCACCGACCTCGGGGTTGCCGCCGGTGTGCTGCGCGACGAACGCCTGCCCGAACGCGTGCGCAACGTGCTCAACGTCGAGAGCGGCTACAACGACGGGTTCGTCGCGCCCGTCTTCGTGTTCGCGCTCACCCTCGCGGGGAGCACCTCGCACGCGAGCTCACCGCAGCAGGCGCTGGAGGAGGCCGTGCCCGCCTCCCTCATCGCGATCGGCGTCGGCGCCGCGGTCGGCGGGATCGCGGGCCTGCTCATGCGGGTGAGCGCCGCCCGCGACCTGACGACGACCCACGCCCTGCGTTTCGGTGTCGTGTGCATCCCGCTGCTCACCTACGCCCTCGCCGCGCTGGCCCACGGCAACGGGTTCGTCGCGGCCTTCGTCGCGGGCATCGCGTTTCGGGCCGCCCGCGGCGAGGTCGCGCACCGCGAGGTGGGCCTCAGCGAGGACGTCGCCGCGTTGACCTCCTACGTCATGTGGTTCGTCCTCGGCGTCTGTGCCGTGCTCGTCATCGGACTCACCTCGTGGCAGGCGTGGGTGTTCGGGCTCGCCGCCCTCACCGTGCTGCGGATCGTGCCGGTGCTCGGCGCGCTGCTGGGCTCGACGCTGAGCTGGTCCGACCGGTGGCTCGTCGCCCTGCTCGGGCCGCGCGGCACCGCGACGATCGTCTTCGCGCTGCTGGCGTTCTACGAGTTCGCCGGCGAGGAGGAGCAGATGCTCGCGCTGTCGACGATGACCGTCGCCGTCATCGGCAGTTTCCTGCTGCACGGCCTCGGCTCCGGTTTCGTCGCCGAGCGCTACGCCCGGCGCGCGGCGCGGCCCGGGCCTGTCGAGAAGGCGTCCACGACGGTTGCCACCGACTGAACCGCTCGGACCGACTCGTACACTCGGCCGACGAACGAGCAACGGCCCCAAGGGAACTCAGATGCTAACCCCGCGCGCGACCCCGGTGCGGCACGTGGCCGACGCCGAACGCCGCGCCCGGCTGGCCCGGCGGCACGGGCTCGCCCCCGAGCAGCACGTCGATTCCGTCGAGTCGGCGGC
>JBDIAM010000368.1:0-3554 GCA_039812445.1 Piscicoccus intestinalis
CGCCGGAGGCCGCGACCGCGCACGCGGCATTGCTCGACCTGTTGCAGGACGGGGCGGGGTACTTCGCCGACACGCTCGAACGACTCGTCCGGCAGGCGGCACCCGGATCGAGCGTCGACATCGAGACGCTGCTGTGGGATCTGGCGTTGCGCGGACAGATCGGCACCGACAGTTACGCGGCGGTCCGGGCCCGTCTCGGCGGTGGGGGCGCGCACCGACGTCGCCGACCGCCTCCTCGGGGCCGCCGCTTCGGCTCCCGGACCGGAACGGGGCTGGGATCGCTGGGCTCGATGAACGCTGCGGGAACCTCGACCTCACCGGTCGCGCGGGGGCGCGCGGCACGCACGGGGACGACCGCGGGGCGATGGAGCCTGCTGCCGGAGCCGGTCACCGAACCGACCGCGCGGGCGGTCGCCGCGGCGGAGCTGCTGCTGGCCCGACACGGCGTCGTGACGCGTGGCGCGGCGGTCGCCGAGGAGGTCGACGGCGGGTTCGCCGCGATCTACCGGGTGCTCGCGCGCGCCGAGGAGTCGGGCCGGGTGCGCCGTGGCTACCTCGTCGAGGGCCTCGGCGCCTCGCAGTTCGCGCCGCCCGCGGCGATCGACTTGCTGCGCTCGCTCGGCGCCGGCCACCGCTCCCGGCACGCCGGCACCGACACCGCGTCCGATGTCGCCGACGACGTCGACGCGGATCCTGGCGCACGCCTCGGCGGGGGGCGCGACTCAAGCCCCGCAACGCCCGGCGCCGGCGCCGGCGCGCTGCTGCTCGCCGCCACCGATCCGGCCAACCCGTACGGGGCGGCGCTGCCCTGGCCTCAGCCCCTCTCGGACACCGAGACCGGTCACCGGCCGGGTCGCAAGGCGGGAGCCCTGGTCGTCCTGCACGACGGCGACCTCGTGCTCTACCTGGAGCGCGGCGGCCGCACGCTGCTCACCTGGTCCGAGAACCCGCAGGTGCTTGCGCAGGCAGCCGGCGCGCTGGCGCAGGCGGTGCATCGCGGGGCGTTGGGGCGGTTGACGGTCAGCCGCGCCGACGGGGAACAGATCCTCGGTTCCACGCACCCGCTCGTCACGGCGCTCGCCGACGCGGGCTTCACCATGACGCCGCAAGGCCTGCGGCTACGGCGGTGACGGGGCGATGCGACGTGCGCGACGGGGATCGCTCAGGCGGCGGACGCCCGTACGGCGGCGTTGGAGGCCGCCTTCATCCGGTTGGACCGCACCGGAAGGCTCACCGGCGCCGACACGGCGACCGCGGCGACGCGGTCGATGTTCTCGGCGCGCTCGACCCGCTCGGAGACGTCGCGCAGCATCGCCGACATCGGCAACTCGAGCGCCGCGCAGATGCTGGCCAGCAGCTCCGAGGAGGCTTCCTTCTCGCCGCGCTCGACCTCACTGAGGTACCCCAACGACACAGAAGCCTGTGCGGAGACGTCTCGCAGGGTGCGCCCCAGGTCGACCCTGCGGGTGCGCAGCACGTCACCGACCTCGCGTCGCAACACGACAACCATGACGCCTCCCTCACGCAACGACCGGACCCGGATGGCGACCGATCACCTTTTCAACCTCGGCCACCGTAGTGATCTTCCCTTACGGTACCCGCTGGCGCGCCCACGATCAGGAAGGCATTCCGGCGCAGTCGCCGAGCAGCCGCAGGGCGGCCGCCACCGCGGCCCGGCGGATCGCAGTCCGATCGCCGCGCAGCGAGAGTTCGCGCACCTGGCTCACCCCGTCTGCGTCGACGGCGACGAACACCGTGCCGACCGCCTTGCCGTCGGACGGCTCGGGACCGGCGGCGCCGGTCGTGCCCACGCCCCACGTCGCGTGCGTCCGGTCCCGCACTCCGCGGGCGAGCTGCCGGGCGACCTCCGCCTGCACCGCTCCTCCCGCCGCGAGCAAGTCCGCGTCCACACCGAGCAGGCTCGACTTCAGATCACTGTGGTACGCAACGATCCCGCCGCGGAACACCACCGACGAACCGCCCACGTGCGTGAGCGCCGCCGCGACCAGGCCCCCGGTCAACGACTCCGCCGCGCCGACCGTCTCCCCGCGCTCGCGCAGGTGGGCGATGAGACGAGCGATGTCGACAACCCGGCCCGATCCGTCGTCCACGGCCACGTCGCTCACGTCGCTCACGTCGTTCTCCGCAGCCTCGCGGCGCCGATCCGCCAGATCACGAACGCCCCGACACGAGCCGGCGTGCCTGCAGCACGTAGTCGACACCGGTCACCACGGTGACCAGCACCGCGGCGGCCATGACCGCACCCGAGAGCCACAACCACACGCCGCCGATCGGAGCCAGCAGCATGCTCAACGCCACCGCCTGCAACACGGTCTTGAGTTTGCCGCCGCGGCTGGCGGGCATCACCCCGTACCGGATGACGACGAATCGCAGCACGGTGATGCCGATCTCACGCACGAGCACGAGCACCGTGACCCACCACCACAGCTGCCCGATGAGGCTGAGCCCGATGAACGCCATCCCCGTCAGCGCCTTGTCGGCGATCGGGTCGGCGAGCTTGCCGAAGTCCGTGATCAGCCCACGGGAGCGCGCCAATTCTCCGTCGAGACGGTCCGTGGCCATCGCGACGACGAACACGAGCAGCGCTCCCCACCGCCACGCCGGCGCTTGCCCGCCCTCGTGCAGCAGGAGCCAACCGAAGACCGGCACCATGACGATGCGCGCCACCGTCAAGGCGTTGGCGATGTTCCAGTTGCTCACCGGGCGGCTCTCCTGGCGGGCCCGACCCTCCGGCGTCGAGGGTCGCTCCGGCTCCCGGTCCGCGGCGGTCATCGCGACTCACCCGTCCCGGCCGAACCGGCCGCGACGACGAGGTCCACACCCTCGCTGTCGACGACCACGCCGCGCACCCGGTCCCCGACGCGCACACCCGGCGTCCCTGACGACCCCGGCGTCCCTGACGACCCCGGCGTCCCTGACATCCCAGACGTCCGCACGACCCGGCAGATCCCGTCGACCTCGGGCCCCTGATGCAGCGCCCTCCCGGTCAGCTCGACGGCCTCCGCACCGGTCTCGGCATCGGTCTCGACACCGGCTTCTTCGATGAGCACGACGACATCTTGGCCGATCCGGTCGGCCGCGCGCTCCGCGACGACCACGTCGACGAGATCGCTGACGTGCTCGACCCGTTCGTCCACGACGTCCTGCGGCAGATGCCCGCCGAGCCCTTCGGCCTCCGTGCCGTCCTCGTCGGAGTAGCCGAACACCCCGATCGCGTCCAGGCCCGCCTCCGAGACGAACGCGCACAACTCCTCGACGTCGTCCTCGGTCTCCCCCGGGAAGCCGACGATGACGTTGCAGCGGATGCCCGCCTCCGGCGACCGCGACCGGATCGACTCGATGAGGCTCAGGAACGACTCGCGGTCGCCGAACCGGCGCATCCGGCGCAGCAGCCCCTCGGCGGCGTGCTGGAACGACAGGTCGAAGTAGGGGGCGACCCCGGGGGTCGACGTCATCACCGACACGAGATCGGGGCGCATCTCGGCCGGCTGCAGGTACGACACCCGCACGGTCTGCAGGCCGTCGACCGCGAC
>JBDIAM010000369.1:0-3550 GCA_039812445.1 Piscicoccus intestinalis
AGGCCGAGGCGGGCGGCGCGCAGGCCCTCGTCGTCGGCCATGACGAGGATGTCGTCGAAGAACCGGGTGATCGGCTCGACGAGGAAGCGCGCGTCCGTGGCGAACGACGGCAGGTCGCTCAGCGGGCGCAGCCCCGTCACCGCCTCGTGCAGCGCGATCTCGGCCGGCTCGGTGAGTACCCCCGGGTCGTAGTCGGAGCCGGTGCCCGCCGGCACGATCCGCGCGATCCGCACGAACGCCTCGACGAGCCGCCGGAAGCCCTCGTCGCCGGCCAACTCGGCCAGCGCAGCGGCGTGCGCGTCGGCCACCGCCGGGCGGTCCGCGGCCGGCAGCACCGCCGCCACCACGTCGGCCGAACGCCCCTCGTCGCGCAGCAGCTGCGCGAACCGGGCGACGACGAACTCGACCGCCGCCTGCGTCGACGCCTCGCTGACGTCGATCCCCTGCTCCCGGAGCCGGGCCGCGGCCGCGCCCAACGCGCCCGTCACCGTCAGCCCCGCCAGCGGCCCGTCCGCGTGCGCGCGCAGGATCCGCGCCAGCCCCAGCGCCGCGCGCCGCAGCCCGTACGGGTCCGAGGAGCCGGTCGGCTTGGCCCCGAGCGCGAACATCGCCGCGAGCAGGTCGGCCCGGTCGGCGACCGCCAGCAGCGCCCCCGGCACCCCGGACGGCAGCTCACCGGAGGCCGTCTGCGGCATCTCCATCTGCGCCAGCGCGTCGGCCACCGCCTGCGGCTCGCCCTTGCGGGCCGCGTACTCGCGGGCGACGAACCCTGCGAGAGAAGACATCTCGACGACCATCTGGGTCGACAGGTCGAACTTCGCCAGCCGCCCGGCGCGGTGCAGCGTCGCGCGGTCGGTCTCCGACAGCCCCACCGACCCGGCGAGCGCCGCCGCGACGTCGGCGATCCGCCGCGCCCGCTGCCCCACCGACCCCAGCCGGTGCTCGAACGTCAGCGCCTCCAGCCCCGGCACGAACGACTCGACCGACTCCGTCTTCAGGTCGGCGTTCCAGAAGAACAGCGCGTCCTCGTACCGCGCGCGCAGCACCGACTCGTTGCCGGCGCGCACCGCGTCGTCGTCGCACAGCCCGTTGGCCATCGTCACGAAGTGCGGCATGAGCACCCCGTCGGTGTCGCGCACCGGCAGGTAGCGCTGGTGCTTGCGCATGACGGTGACGAGCACGCGGTCGGGCAACTCGAGATAGCGGGGGTCGAAGCCGCCGATGACCCCGTGCGGGTCCTCGACGAGGTTGGTGATCTCGTCGACGAGATCGGACTCGCCCTCGATGTCGACGAACCCGCCGACGCCCGATGCCAGCGCGACCGCCTGCTCGACGACCGCTTCCCGGCGCGAGGCCGTGTACAGGTCGATGCTCCCGCCGCTCACGGTCGGCGCGAGGTCGTCGGCGGTGCCCACGTCGACCCACCCCAGGGGCACCCCGTCGGAGCGGGTCGCCGAACGGGCTCCGCCGGTCGTGCGCTGCAGATACGTCGTGCGCCCGGCGACCAGCCGCGACACCGCGACCGGCACGACCACCGGCCCCCACAGCGCCACCAGCCAGCGGATCGCCCGGCTGAACGACAGCTCCGGGTCGGACCAGCGCATGTTCTTCTCGGCCCGCAGCCCGGAGACGGTCTGCCCCACGATCTCGCCGAGCACCTCCAGCGCGCCCCGCCCTTCGCGCGTGAACGCCACGGCCGCGTGCTCGTTGCCGCCGATCTCGACCTTCTCGATCTGCTCCAGCTCGGCCTTCTGGCCGCGCATGAAGCCGGCGAGCGCCTTGCTCGGGTTGCCGTCGGCGTCGAACGCGACCGCCCACTTCGGCCCCTTGCGGTGCTCCACGGAGTCGGGCTCGCGCGCCGCCACGCCCTGCACCGTCAGCACGATGCGCCGCGGCGTGCCGTCGACCTCGATCGCGCCGTGCTCCAGCCGGGAGGCGGCGAGCAGGGTCGTCACCGACTCCCGCACCTGCTCGATCGTCGCGGGCAGTACATGCGGCGGCAGCTCCTCGACCCCGATCTCGAGCGCGAACGTCTGCGGTTCCTCCGGCAGTCGCGCCGGCGGCGAGGCGAGTTCGACTGGTTCGGAGACGGTCTCCTTGAGCAGCGGCAGCCCGAGCTCGGTGCGTCGTTCGACCCACAGCACGGCGGTGTCGCGCATGAGCCGGCGCATCGTGCCGAACGCCTGGGCCCGCTCGGTCGTGCTGATCGCGCCGCGGGCGTCCATGACGTTGAACGCGTGGCTCGACTTGAGGATGAAGTAGTGCGCCGGCACCGGCAGCCGCGCCTCGACCATGCGGGTGGCCTCGGAGACGTACGACTCGTACAGCGAGCGGTTGGTCTCGACGTCGGCGTCGTCGAGGTAGTACCGGCTCATCTCGTATTCCTGCTGGCCGAGGGCCTCGCCGTAGGTGACGACGGTGCCGTCGGCCTTGGTGGCGTAGACGATGTCCTTGAAGTGCGTGACGCCCTGCACGGCCATGAGGATGCGTTCCATGCCGTACGTCAGCTCGACGGGCACCGGGTCGAGGTCCTGGCCGCCGACCTGCTGGAAGTACGTGAACTGGGTGATCTCCATGCCGTCGAGCCAGACCTCCCAACCCAGGCCCCACGCACCGATCGCCGGCTGCGCCCAGTTGTCCTCGACGAAGCGCACGTCGTGGGCGGCCAGGTCGATGCCGAGTGCCTCGAGGCTGCCGAGGTAGAGCTCCTGCGGGTCACCCCGTTCGGGCTTGAGGATCACCTGGAACTGCGTGTGCGTCTGGAGCCGGTTCGGGTTCTCCCCGTAGCGGGAGTCGTCGGGGCGCACGCTGGGCTCGACGTACGCGACGTCCCACGGCTCGGGCCCGAGCACGCGCAGCACCGTCGCGAGGTTCATCGTTCCGGCGCCGACCTCGGTGTTGAACGGCTGCCAGGTCAGGCAGCCGCGCTCGGTCCAGTAGTCGGAGAGGCGGCGCAGGGCGTCTTGCATGGTGAGCACCCCAGCAGGCTACCCAAGCGACCACGACGCCCCGAGCCGCGCCCGGGTCGCGGGCACCCGCCCCCGCGCGGCACCGTCCCGGGAGCCCGAGCGCGCCCCGGCTGTCCCGTTTGTCCGATGGGAACGCGACGATGTCGACAAGGTGACGCAGTCGGGTGACCCTGGTCCCGATTCGGCGCCGAGACCGGTGATAGACCGAGCGCCATGACGGAGTACACCGACCAGATCACCATCGCCATGGAGCCTCGGCTGCTCTTCGAGTACCTCTCGGACGTGGAGAACGTGAGTCGGTACATGCCGCGCGTCACGGCGGCGCACGCGATCGGCGATCAGGCCGTGGAGGTGCACGCGCGGCCGCGCCTGGCCGACGGCACCGAGGTCGACGTCACCGGCACCGCCTGGGTGCGCACCAACGACCCCGGCCGCACCCTGTCGTGGGGCTCGGTCGGCGGCCGCCACAACTACCGCGGCACCTTCGACGTCGACCCCCACGAGGACGGCGGCTCGCGCCTGTACGTGCGCATCACCAGCGAACGCGCCGACGGCGACGCCGTGCGCGCCGGGCTCCGCGA
>JBDIAM010000370.1:0-3511 GCA_039812445.1 Piscicoccus intestinalis
ATGCGCGACGACCTGTACTCGGTGCTCGACGGGCTGACCCGCGCGGTGCTGGAGAGCACCGACGCACAGGAGGGCGCCGAGGAGCGGGTGCAGGCGTGGATGCGCGCCAACGAGGCGTCGCTGGCGCGCACGAAGAAGGCGCTCAGCGGACTCGACGAGATCGAGGAGCCGACCCTGGCGCCGCTGTCGGTGGCGCTGCGCGCCCTGCGCAGCATCGTGCGGGCCGGCGGAGTCGCCAACTGAGGTGCGTGTGAGCCGCCGGCCGACGGACCGGGATCGCGCCGGGCGGGTGCGTCTACGCTGCAAGGGTGCCGACCATCCAAGACGTGTTCGCCCGCGCCACCCATCTGCGACCGCCGGACGTCGAGTGGCTGCACCTACTCATCGGTGACTGGCAGCTTGTCTCCGACCTGTCGTTCTCGGACCTCGTCCTGTGGGTGCGCCTCGACGCCGGCGCGGCCGATCCCGAGTTCCAGGTGCGGGAGTCCGACTGGATGGTGGCCACGCACGTGCGGCCCAACACCGGTCCGCTGGTCTTCTTCGACGACCTCGTCGGCTGCCGGGCCGCCTCCGAGCGGCGCACCCTGCTCGACACGTGCGCCCGCAAGAAGCGCATCGTCAAGGACGCGGAGGCGCGCCACTACGACGAGACCGCGGTGCGCCAGGAGGCCATCCCGGTCGTGCGCTCGGGCCGCGTCATCGCCGTGCTCACCCGGCACAGCAACGCGGCGATGACCCGGGTGCCGAGCCGTCTCGACCTGACCTATCTCGGGGTCGCCGAGCACCTGTGCGAGATGATCGCGGCGGGGGAGTTCCCGGTTCGGGGCGCTCCCACCGGGCAGCGTCGCGGCGCCCCGCGGGTCGGAGACGGGGTGGTCTGCCTCGACGCCGAGGGCGTCGTCACGTACGCCAGCCCCAACGCGATCTCGGCGCTGCACCGCCTCGGCCACCCCGGCAACATCGTCGACGAGCAACTCAGCCGCATCGTCTCCGACGTGTTGGAGGACCACACGGTCGTCGACGAGTCGCTCGTGCTCGTCGTCACGGGACGCGCTCCCTGGCGCAGCGAGGTCGACGCGCACGGGGCGTCGCTGAGCCTGCGGGCGGTCCCGCTGACGACCAACGGGGAACGGGTGGGGGCGCTCGTGCTGCTGCGCGACGTCAGCGAGCTGCGTCGCCGCGAACGCGATCTGATGACGAAGGACGCGACGATCCGCGAGATCCACCACCGCGTGAAGAACAACCTGCAGACCGTCGCGGCGCTGCTGCGGCTCCAGTCCCGGCGCGTGGGCGACGAGCGCGCGACGGCGGCCCTGCAGGAGGCGGGCCGGCGGGTGGCGACGATCGCCCTCGTCCACGACACCCTGAGCCAGACGGTCGACGAGGACGTCGACTTCGACGACGTGCTGACGCGGGCGCTCAACGCGGTCGTCGAGGTCGCCACCGACGGCCCGCCGGTGGAGTGGGAGTTGACCGGTACGTTCGGGCGTGTCGGCGCGGAGGACGCGACGTCGCTGGCGATGGTGCTCACCGAGCTCGTGCAGAACGCCGCCGAGCACGGCCTGGCCGAACACGGCGGCCGCGTGGTGGTCGACGCGGTGCGCGGGCCGAAACGGCGGCTGTCGGTGACGGTGACCGACGACGGGGTGGGGCTCCCGGAGGGGTTCCGGCCGGGCCGGTCCGGCCTGGGCAGTCAGATCGTCACCGCCCTCGTCGAGGACCTCAGCGGCACGATCACCTGGGAGCGCGCCAAGCCCCACGGCACCAAGGTGTGCTTCAACGCCCGGCTGCGGCACCTGCCGCCCAAGCAGCTGCGGGACGCGCCGGACTGAGTCTCGCGGCGTCGTGCGGGCGTCTCGCGGTCGTCTCGCGAGCAAACGTGCGGGCCCGGGGGGCGGGCCGGGCGGGCACAGCGAACGGTCGGCGGACGTGGGGTCCGCCGACCGTTCGTTCACGTGTGGTTGCCGCAGCGATGCCCGGGCCGGACGGCCGGGTTCGTTCCGCGATGCCTACTCGACCGGCTCGCCGGCTCAGCCGGGCAGACTCAGCCGGGCTGCAGACTCAGCCGGGCTGCAGACTCAGCCGGCCCGACGAGCGCGGGCGTTGCGTCGCTTCAGCGCGCGGCGCTCGTCTTCGGACAGACCGCCCCAGACACCGGCGTCCTGTCCGGACTCCAGCGCCCACTTCAGGCAGATCTCCTGAACCTCACACCGACGACACACGGCCTTGGCCTCTTCGATCTGGAGAAGCGCCGGACCGGTGTTTCCGATCGGGAAGAAGAGCTCCGGGTCCTCCTCCAGACACGCAGCGCGATTGCGCCAATCCATGGGTTTTGCTCCTTGCCTCAGACCCGCGCAAGACCGATGTTCGATCCGCCGCGCGGACAGTTCCCTGTGTGCGGACACCCTCGTCGGTTCTCGATGAGAGATGTGAACATGACCGGTTGCGCTATAGCCGTTCCCCCGGTGCACGATGAGATGCGCGCCTTCCGGCTCGGTCACGTCTGACAGATGTCAACTTCGACGCCGTCGTCGTTGTTCCTAGCCTCACAGAGGGCTCGGCGCCGGGCAAGGTGTTAAGGATAGTTTGCGCACATTCGGAAATGTGACGCTCGTCACTTGTGCACACAGACGAAACCCACTATACGCCCTCGCGACGGCTTCCGTCTCCCGCACTTGTGCAGGCCAGAGGCCTGCGCGCGCCCTCCGGAGGCCGCCGCGCGAGCCCGCCGGTACCCGACATCGACCCAGACTCCCGGCCGCACGAAGGGTTTCGGCGCGCGCGCCGGGAGCGATCAGATGGTCCGCGAAGCGTCCAGCATGTGAGCGAAGTCTTCCCATGGCAAATCCGGCCGGAGTCGGCACGGCCGGCTGCACCCCCGGTCGCCCGGTTCGGCGCCGCGCGCGTGCTGCGCATCCCAGACGATCCCGACACGATCCCGACGCGATCTGACGCGATCCAGACGCGATCCCGACGCGATCCGTGACGATCCCGACACGGTCCCGACGCCGTCCCGACACAACTGCTTGGGAAACAGGGCAGCCCCGGGAGTGTGCACGGGCCGGTCTGACCCGGTAGCGTGAACCTACGTTGCCGTAAGTTTCGCTACCGGAGGTTCCTGCGTGTCAGCCACACCGTTGCCCGTGGTCATCCAAGGGGGGATGGGTGTTGCCGTGTCCTCGTGGTGGATGGCCGCCGATGTCGCCAGGAGCGGACATCTGGGGGTCGTGTCCGGCACCGCGCTCGACGCGGTGCTCGCCCGACGGCTGCAGGACGGCGACCCGCAGGGGCACGCCCGACGGGCGCTGGCCCACTTTCCCGACCAGGCCATGGCGCAGCGCATCCTCGACAAGTACTTCAAGGAGGGCGGCCGCCAGGGGGCGCCGTACCGCCCGAACCCGACGCTGACCGTCTCCCCGAGCACCGCGGCGGTCGAGCTGTCGGTGGCCGGCAACTTCGTCGAGGTGTGGCTCGCCAAGGAGGGCCACGACGGCCTCGTCGGCATCAACTT
>JBDIAM010000371.1:0-3506 GCA_039812445.1 Piscicoccus intestinalis
CTCGACCTGCGCTACGTCGACAACTGGTCGCCGATCGTCGACCTGCAGATCCTGTTCCGCACCTTCCGTGCGGTGGTCGCGGGGTCCGGGGCGTACTGATCCGCTAGACCCTCGCGGCGGCTGCGGCCGATGCGGGCACGACAGGCGAGAGGCGCTCAATCTGACCTGGGGTTCGGATTGAGCGCCTTTCGCGTGCCCGGCCCCCGCCGGCGCCTGCCGTCGCGCTCTGTTCAGCGGCCCTCGCGGGCCCCCTCGCGAACGGCACCCAGGGAGGTGACGACCTTGACGACGTTGGCGCGGGCGGCCTTGAGACGGGCCTGCTGCCCGCGCGCGAGGCGCGGGTCGGCCAGCGCCGCGGAGACGGGCGCGACCCGCACGGGGCGCCCCGCGGACTCGCGCAGGATGACGGTCGGCACGTACTCCAGCGCGCTGACCTTCCACCGCGGTGAGCCGCTCAGCGGCGCGAACGTCACCCGCGCGGTGACCCCCTCGTACGTGCCGGAGCGCTTCGCGGCCTGGTGCGCCACGGCGTTGCCGAGGCCGTACAGCACCCAGGTGGAGCCGACCCGCTGGAACGGCTGCACGACGTGGGCGTGGTGGCCGTACACGAGGTCGAACTGGCCGGACCGGCTCAGCGCGGTGGCGATGCTCTTCTGCTGGGCGGTCGGGGCGGTGCGGTACTCCTGTCCCCAGTGCAGGGCGGCGAGCACGACGTCGGCTCCGGCGGCGCGGGCCCGCGTGGCCTCACCGATGAGGCGGGCCGGGTCGATGGTGCCGACGGCCCATGTCTTGTCGCGGGGCAGCCGAAGCCCGTTGAGGCCGTAGGTACCGCTGACGACCGCCACCCGCACGCCCTTGACGGTCATGATCAGCGGCCGACGAGCCTGTTGCGCGGTGGCCCAGCTGCCGGTGTGCGCGAGTCCAGCCGCGTCGAGCGCCCTCGTCGTGCGCACCAACCCGGTGAAGGAGTCGTCGATCGTGTGATTGGAGGCGGTGGTGCACGCGTCGTAGCCGGCCCACTTCAGCGCCGGCAGGATCTGCGGCGGCACGGTGAAGGACGGGTACCCGCGGAACGGGCCACCGGGTTTGCCGACGGGCGTCTCGAGGTGACAGATGGCCAGGTCGGCCCCCGAGACGAGGGGGCGCATCGCGCCGACGAGGGGCCGGAAGTCGTAGGGCCGCGTGCCGCTGCGCTTGCCGTCGGCGGCCGCCGTGCGCCACAGCGCCGGGTGCAGCAGGATGTCGCCGTTGAGCACGACCGTGAACGCGGTGCGGGTGCGGGCCGCCGCCACCCCGGAGGCGGCGTCGCTCGAACCCGACGCGCGCGTCGCATCGGAGGCGTCGGAGGTCGAGGGCGCTGGCGCGGCCTGCGCGGTGGGCGAGGCGGGCGCGGCGGGCGCGGCGGGCGCGGTAGGCGCTGCCGCGGTGGGCGCGATGGGCGCGGTGGGCGCCTCACGGACGCTGTCTCGGGCGCCGAGGACGGCTGCGCCGGCGCCCGCACCGACGACGGCGACGACGATGGCGGCGGCGCCCGCTCGGACTCCGCGTCGGGTGGTGCCGGACATGGGACCTCCTCGCCGGACCTCTGCTCGATCCGGGCCTCTGGCCTGTCCATCGGCCCGGGCTCGGGCGCTCTGAGCCATACGAGGCGGCGTGCTGCCCGGATCGTCGTGACGTGCAGTTCGATTCGTCCGATCCGCACGCTCGGGTGCGAGGGGCCGGGTCGTCCCGGCGGGCACAATGGGCACGGGCGACCCCGGACACGAGAGGCGGTTCCGATGAGCGACTCAGCGCTCCCGGGCTCGCGCGACGCAGAAGCGCCGGGCCGCAGGCGGAGGGATGTCCGTGAGTGAGGTTCCGCTCGTTCCCCCGGGTGCGCGAGCGCAGTACCTGTCGGTGCCCGGCGGCACGGTGCGCGTGCTGCGCGGTCCGGCCACCGGCGACGACGCCACGGACCCCGGCCACGGGACCCGGCCGACGCCGGTGCTCCTCCTGCACGGCGGCGGCGCGGACTGCGCGGCGGTCTCCTGGTACGAGCTGTTCGAGACGATCGACGGCTTCGAGCCGAGGGGTACGCCCGCGGACGACGCGCCCCGCCGCGCCGTCTACGCACCCGACCTGCCCGGCTTCGGTCTCACGACGGTCTCCCCCGTCGGCGGACCGGACCGCCAGGCGGCGTTCGTCGCCGACGTCGCGGGCCGCCTGGGGGTGTCGCGATGCGTGGTCGTCGGCGTGTCGATGGGCGGTGACGTCGCGCTCAACCTCGCGCTGACGCGGCCGGACCTCGTGGCGGCGCTCGTGCTCATCGCGCCCGGCGGGCTCGTTGCGACGTTCCGCAATCCCCCGCTGCAGCTGCTCGCGTGGGCCGCGTCCCGGCTCCCGGAGCCGGTGCTGAACCCGTTCGTGCGGCTGGCCAACCGGCATATCGAGGTCGCTCTGCGGTCGGTGGTCCGCGATGTCGACACCCTCCCGGAGCCGGTGCGGCGCGAGTTCGCGGCGCAGGCACGTCGTCACCCCGACGGCATGGGGTACCGGCGCTACAACCAGGCGACGCTCGGTCCGCGGGGCATGCGCAACAACCTGCTGCCGGTCGTCGAGCGGATCGCCGCGCCGACGCTGTTCTTCCACGGCCGCGACGACGGCCTCGTCGACCCGCGGGGTTCGGCGGAGGCGTGCCGGCGCATGCCGCACGCGCGGCTGGTGCTCGTGCCGGAGTGCGGGCACTGGGCGCAGCTGGAGGCGAGCCGGCGGTTCGCCATCGAACTGCAGCGGTTCTTCGACGATCTGGCCGGTCGGGGGCTTCCGGCGGGCTGAACGGCGCCGCCGGGCGGATCTGCAGCCGCCGCAGGTCAGCTGCTCGCGATCCCCTCAGCCTGTGACGCGGCTGAATCACAAGGACGAAAACGTAACAATGGGGCCTGGTTTCGCCGTCGAGCCCGACGCCAGAGTGCCGCAATGGTCCTCGTTCACCAAGAGCCACCCAGACACTGGGAGGCCGACGACATCATCGTCACGGATCCGCCGGTGATCCGCCGCGCCATCGGCGCCGCGGCCATCGGGAACACCACCGAGTGGTACGACTTCGGTGTCTACGCCTTCTTCGAGCCCACCATCCAGCGGGTCTTCTTCTCCGACCTCGACCACACGACCGGGCTCATCGCGACGTTCGCGCTGTTCGCCGTCGCGTTCCTCGTGCGCCCGTTCGGCGGGCTGCTGTTCGGGCCGCTGGCCGACCGGATCGGTCGCAACAAGGTGCTCGCCACGACGATGATCCTCATGGCGCTGGGCACGTTCGCCATCGGCTGCATCCCCAGCCCGCAGTCGATCGGCCTGTGGGCGCCGGTGCTGCTGCTGTGCGCCCGTCTCGTGCAGGGCTTCTCGACCGGCGGCGAGTACGGCAACGCGATGACGTTCATCGCCGAGTACGCCCCCGACCGGCACCGCGGGTTCCTCGGCAGCTGCCTCGAATTCGGCACCTACGTCGGGTACCTCATGGGTGCGGCCGC
>JBDIAM010000372.1:0-3496 GCA_039812445.1 Piscicoccus intestinalis
AGCACGAGGATCGACGTGACGAGCACGGTCCAGCTGAACACCGGCATCCGGAACATCGTCATGCCCGGCGCGCGCATACACACGATCGTCGTGATGAAGTTGACGGAACCCATGATCGTGCCGAAACCGGTGAGGCCGAAGCCGATGAGCCACAGATCCCCACCCAGGCTCGGGGTGAACGTCGCATTCGATAGCGGCGCGTAGGCGAACCAGCCGAACGAGGCGGCGCCGCCGGGCACGAGGAACCCGGAGACCGCCATGAGCCCACCGAACAGGTAGAGCCAGTAGGCGAGCATGTTCAGGCGCGGGAACGCGACGTCGGGGGCACCGATCTGCAGCGGCAGCAGAGCGTTCGCAAAGCCCGCGAACAGCGGTGTCGCGAACAGCAGCAGCATGATCGAGCCGTGCATCGTGAACATCGAGTTGAACTGCTCGAGGTTGTCCACGACCTGCAGCCCGGGCTGGAACAGCTCGAGCCGGATGATCAGCGCGAGCAGACCACCGAGCATGAAGAACGCCATCGTCGTGACGAAATACAGGTTGCCGATGACCTTGTGATCGGTGGTCGTGATGACCTTGACGATCTTGTTGCCCTTGGGCCCCGGCGCGTGCGTGCGACGGTCCGGCGATTCCGCGGATGACCGCGGCGTGGTCAGTGTTGCCATCAGTTCACACCTGCCTGCGGGGTCGGGAGGTACTGCTGCTGCCCGGGCTCAAGGGGCTGGCGCGAGAGCGAGTTGTCGAGCATCCCGGTCTGGCCGGCCTGGCGCAGCGCCTGCATGTGCTGGTCGTACTCGGCCCGGTTGACGACCTTCACGTTGAACAGCATCGTCGCGTGGTAGGCGCCGCACAACTCGGCGCACTTGCCCACGAAGTCGCCCTCGGTCGTGGTCGTCACCTGGAACTTGTTGACCTTGCCGGGGATCATGTCCAGCTTCTGCTGGAAGGCCGGCACCCAGAACGAGTGGATGACGTCGCGCGCAGTCAGGACGAACTCGACGCGGCTGTTGACCGGTAGGTACAGGGTGGGCAGCGTCTGCTCGACGCCCGGCTTACCGGTGAGCTGCGCCTGCACGCCGGAATCCCAGACGCCGGCGTCGATGTAGTTGAAGTCCCAACTCCACTGCTTGCCGACCACGTTGACGGTGACATCGGGCTGCTGAGAAGTGTCCAGCAGCACGGCCTCGTCACGCGCCGTGTAGTAGAAGATGACCCCGACCATCATCACCGGGATGATCGTGTACAGCACCTCAATCGGCACGTTGTAGCGCACCTGCGGCGGCAGACCGACGTCGTCCTTCTTGCGGCGGAACTTGATCATGCAGTAGATCGTCAATCCCCACACGAGTGCGCCGACGAGCCAGGCGGCGATCCACATGGCCACCCACAGCTGACTGACCCGGTCCGCCCCTGTGGATGCCCCGTAAGGCAACCAACCGCGGGATGCCTCGCCCTGCGCCGTGCTGCACCCCGCCATCGTGAGCGTGAGCAGGGTGGCGCTGGTCAGGAGGAGAATCCGCCGCCTGCCGCGACCGGGATTCTTGCGTTGCACAGGCACGAGGCACCTTTCGTGTCGTTCCTACCCACATGAGGTCGGGGCTGCCGTCGCTCGCCGTTCCCCGCACGGGGGTGTCCGTCGAGGGCCCGGCTCCACGGTCTCACTACGACCCTGGCTGGGACCAGGGGTATTCGCGAAGTCAGCATAGTTGCTCGATCGTCTTACCGGCGCTCCTGGGCACGAACTTCACACACCCGGCGCGCCGCCGCACGGCTACCAGGAGGGCGCCGGGGCAGACAGTACCTGATCGAGACGGTCGAGGTAGTCGGTGCGGGATAGATCGACGGCGCCGAGGCTGGCCAGATGCGGTGTCACCCACTGCACGTCGAGCAGGCGCGCGGAACCGTCCGTCGGCAGCACCCGCTCCACGAGCGCGACGAGGGCGACCTTGGAGGCGTCGGTGGCCCGGTGGAACATCGACTCGCCCGCGAACAGCCCGCCGATGCCGACGCCGTAGAGGCCGCCCACCAGCTCGCCGTCGCGGCGCACCTCGACGCTGTGCGCGTGCCCCCGTGCGTGCAGCTCGGTGTAGGCGGCCACGATCGCGGGCGTGATCCAGCGGCCCGTGCGGGCCGGGTCGGCGCACGCGCGCACGACCCCCTCGAAGTCGGTGTCCACACTGACCTCGAAACGCCGCACCGACTTACGCAGCGACCGGGAGACCCGCAGCCCACCCGGCAGGAACACCCCGCGGGGGTTGGGCGACCACCAGCCGACCGGAGGCCGGCCGCCGCGCCCGACGCCCATCGGGAACAGCCCGTGCCGGTAAGCCGAAAGCACGACGTCGGGCTCCAGGTCGCCGCCGACGACGATGAGCTCCCAGTCGTCGGGCACGAGGTCGGGAGTACGCAGGGTGCGCAGGACCGGCTCCCACTTCGCGTCCGCGACGGCCGCCGCGCCGTCGCGCCGCGGGTGCGTCGGTACCATCGCGTGGGCCTCGTCGGTGCGGCGTCAGTCGATGAACGACGGGAGGTGGGCGGCGATCTCGTCGGCGGCCTCGTCGCCGTAGGCGGCCCGCAGCCGCGCGACGAAGCCGGGCATCGAGCCCTCGTACTCCTGGGTGCCCACGGTCTCCAGCACCTGGGTCGCCAGGGTGGCGCCGATCTGGCCGCAGCGCTCGTGCGGCAACTCCCAGGCCAGGCCGGCGAGGAAGCCCGCGCGGAAGGCGTCACCGACTCCGGTCGGGTCGGCGATGTGGGTGGGTGGCACGGCCGGCACGTGGATCGGCTCCTGGCCGCGCGTCAGAATCGTCGCGCCGTCCTTGCCGCGGGTCGTGATCCGGGTGGTCACCTTCGCGGCGATCTCGTCAGCGCTCCAGCCGGTCTTCTGCTCGATGAGGTGCGATTCGTACTCGTTGGTGAACAGGTACGTCGCGTCGTCGACGAGCTTGCGGATCGCCGGCCCCTCCATGAACGCCAGCTGCTGAGAGGGGTCGGCGGCGAAGGCGTAGCCGCGGGCGCGGCACTCCTGGGTGTGCCGGACCATCGCGAGCGGGTCGTTGGGGGCGATGACGACCATGTCGAGGCCGCCGACCCGGGCCGCCACCGGCTCCAACTCGATCTCGCGGGCCTCGGCCATCGCGCCCGCGTAGAACGTGGCGATCTGCGCGAGGTCGTCGTCGGTGGTGCACACGAACCGGGCGGTGTGCCGCGAGTCGCTGATCCGGATCCCGCGACAGTCGACACCGTGCCGCTCCAGCCAGGCGCGGTAGTCGGCGACGTCCTCGCCGGCCGCCCCGACGATGACCGGCGACAGACCGAGCACGCCGAGCCCGAAGGAGATGTTGCCGGCCACTCCCCCGCGGCGGATGTCCAGATCGTCGGCCAGGAATGACAGGGACACCTTGTCGAGCTGGCCCGCGATGAGGGAGTCGGCGAAACGCCCGCGGAAGGTCATGAGGTGGTCGGTCGCGATGGACCCGGTGACAGCGATACGCAC
>JBDIAM010000373.1:0-3490 GCA_039812445.1 Piscicoccus intestinalis
CACCCCGGCTCCCAGCTGCGACATCGAGACCCACCGCAGGGCGTGCGCCAGCGCCCCGACGAGCACGGGCCAGACGATGAGCCGCGCGTCGAGGGAGAAGTACACCGGGTAGGAGGCGGCGGCCACGGCGGCCGCGACGACGTCGAGCCACAGCGGCACCGACAGGCTCGTCGCCGTCACCGGCAGCGGCCCCGCCGGCAGGAGCCCGAGCAGCAGCCCCCCGCGCAGATCGCCAGCACGATGAGCGAGCCGTACGTCACCCGCCCGAGCCCGATGCTCATCCGTTTGGCGGCGAGGTCGAGCACCCCGTTGAGCAGGTGCGGGCCGGGCACGAGCACCATCGCCGGGCAGACCGCGACGAGGCGGGCCGCGCTCGTGACGTCCAGCACGATCGAGACCGCCCCCGCCAGGCCCGCGATGAGGGCCGCCGCGAACGCCTGCCCGACGAGGTCGACGCCCCGGCGACCGAGGGCCCGCCGCGCCACGGCCCCGAGGGCGGCCGCGAGCGGGATGAGCACGAACGACGACGGCCGCACCGCCCCGAAGATCACCGCCAGGGCGGTCGCGCCGGTCGCCGCCGCGATCGCGAACACCCACGTGGGGTACGGGCGCAGCGCGGAGGCGGTCCGCAGCCGCTCGCGCAGCACGCCCGGCTCCGGCGGCCCGTCGGGACCGCCGGCAGCGGCCACGGTCGCCAGCACCGCCGTGACCACCCGCATGTTCACCCCGAGCGGGGTGACGGGCAGCGTCACGAGCGCGGTGCCGGGCGCCCGCACGAGCGTCAGGCTCGACCACGCGGGGACGGCCGTGACCTGCAGGCCGTACGCACGCGCGAGGCCCTCGATGCGCCGCACCGTGTCATCGGTCGTGTGGCCGTTGGCGAGCAGCAGCCGGCCCGCCTCCGCGACCACCTCGGCGATGCCGGCCGGGTCGGCCTTGTCGGCCGGGTCGGCCGGCTCAGGGGGTGTGGCCACGGGCGGTCGTCAGCTCGGGAGCTGCGCCGGGTAGACCGGCTCCCACATGGCGTCCTGCACGGCCTGGATGAGGTTGTCGTGCTCCTTGGTGGCGACCCCGTCCTCGGCGGCCTGCTTGGCGACGGCCACGGCGACGGTCGCCGAGGAGGCGCGCAGGTTGTCGACCTCCGGCAGGAGCGAGGCGCCCAGGGCGGTCGGGTCGACCTGGCCGGCGACCGCCTCCGCGGCGGCGAGCAGCATGCCGTCGGTGACGTGGGTGGCGCCGGAGACGATCGTGCCCAGCCCGAGCCCGGGGTAGAGCAGCGCGTTGTTGCCCTGACCGATCGTGTACGTCGTGCCGTCGTAGACGACCGGCTGCACGGGGATGCCGGTGGCGACGAGGGCCTTGCCGTGCGACCAGGCGATGACGTCGTCGGGCATCGCCTCGATGCGCTCGGTCGGGTTCGACAGCGGCAGCACGATCGGGCGCTGCACGCCGGCGCACATCGCCTCGATGACCTCGCGGGTGAACGCGTTGTGGTCGGTCGAGGTGCCGATGAGGATCGTCGGCTTGGCCTGGCGCACGACCTCCAGCAGGCCGATCGCGCCGTCCTTACGGGCCCAGTCCTTGACGTCCTTGGCCTTGCGCGCGTACGCCTGCTGGTAGTCGGGCAGGTCGCTCATGTCGTCGGTGACCAGCCCGTTGATGTCGATGAGCCAGATCCGGTCGCGGGCCTCCTGGTCGGACAGCCCGGCGCGCACCATGCCCGCGTGGATCTGGTCGGCCATGCCGGTGCCGGCCGTACCGGCTCCGTAGACGACGAGGCGCTGGTCGGCGAACGTCTGCTGGGTGACCTTCATGCCGGAGATCACCGCGGACATGACGATCGCGCCCGTGCCCTGCATGTCGTCGCTGAAGATGCGGTACGTGTCGGCGTTGTCGACGAGGATGCGCCGGGCGTTCGAGGGGCCGAAGTCCTCGAAGTGCAGCAGCGCGTTGGGGAACATGTCGGCGGCGACCTTGAGGTACTCGGCGATGAGCTTGTCGTACTGCTTGCCGCTCACGCGGGCGTGCCGGTTGCCGAGGTAGGCGGGGCTGTTGAGCAGCTGCTCGTTGTCGGTGCCGCAGTCGAGGTTGACCGCGATCGTGCGCTCGGGGTGGATGCCCGCGGCGGCGGTGTAGACGGCGAGCTTGCCGACGCTGATGTCGGTGCCGTTGACGCCCCAGTCACCGATGCCGAGGATCTCCTGCGCGTCGGAGACGACGAGCAGGTCGACGTCGTCAGGGCCGAGCCCGAGGGTCTCGAACGAGGCGCGGACGTCGTCGATGTGGTCGATCGACAGGTAGACCGCGCGGGAGCGGCGGTAGTCGCGCGACCACTGCTTGATGGCCTCGCCGACCGTGGGGTCGTAGACGACCGGGAGCAGCTCGGTGAGGTGGTCGGTGAGGACCTTGTAGTAGAGCACCTCGTTGCGGTTGTGCAGCTGGTCGAGGTAGATGTACCGGTCCAGGTCGCGGTCGAAGCCGTGCAGCTGGGCGTAGCAGCGGGCGGCCTGCTGGTCGAGGGTCTCGACGGCGACCGGCAGCCGGCCGGTGAGGCCGAGTCGCTTGCGGTCCTCCATCGTGAACGCGGTGCCGCGGTTGGTCAGGGGATCGGCCATCACGGGGGGGCTTGCTGGGCATTGCGGGCTCCTTGTCGATGCGTGATCTGCGACTCACGGTGTCACCAAAGGGGTGAAATCTCCAAGAAATCGTCAGTTAACTGACGAGGTGTCAGTCCTGGCTGCGGCTCCCCGGGGCGGCGTCGTCGCCGGGAGGCAGGTATCCGCCCATGAGGCTGAACACCCGCTCGACGTCGGCGGCTCGGCCGGCCTGCGGCACCTGCGCGGCCACCGCGTCGAGCAGCGCCTCGAGCAACACCAGCAGCCCGACCCGGCTGCGGAACATCGGGTCGGCGTGGCTCGCGACGAACAGCGACAGGTCCGCGTCGGCCGTCAGCGGGCTCGACCGGCGGTTGGTGATGAGCACGGTCGTCGCCCCGCGGGCCCTCGCGAAGCGCAACAATCGCTGGACCGGGACCGGGTAGCGGTCGAAGGCGGCCCCGATGACGACGGCGTCCGGCCTCAGCCCGGCCAGCGCGTGCGCCCAGCGATCGGCCCCGTCGAGGAGGGTGACGTCGCCGCGCACGTAGCGCAGTAGCAGCGAGAAGTAGTGCAGCAGCGGCTGCCCCGAGGCCACCGCGCCGAGCACGAGCGGCCGGTCGGTATCGGCGATGAGGCCGACGACCGCCTCGAAGACGGCGGGGTCGAGGCCGCGGGCGGTCGCGCCGAGGTCGCCCGCGGCGACGGCGAAGCGCTGCTCGAGGTGAGTCGGGGCCGGAGCGCTGGTGGCGCCGCCGCGGCGGGGTGTCAGACGCGCGAGCCGGTCCCGCGGCACGTCGAGGTGTGACCGCGCCTCGGCGCGCAGCGCGCGACGCAGCCCCCGGAAGTCGGCGTAGCCCAGCTTGCGCGCGAATCGGGTGACGGTCGCCGTGCTC
>JBDIAM010000374.1:0-3460 GCA_039812445.1 Piscicoccus intestinalis
CCGCATCCGACCCCGCATCCGATTCCGCAGCCGACCCCGCAGCCGGCTCCGATGCCTCGTCCGAAGACGCCGCGAGCCGGGCCTCGAGCACCTCGACCCGGTCGGCGAGGTCGTCGCGGGACTGCCCGTCGAGCAGCACTCGCAGCCGCGCCTGGGCCCCCGTGAGATCGGCCTCGAGGTCGCGACGCCGGTCGTGCGAGGTGCGCGCCTCGTCGGTCGTGGCCACCCCGGCCGCGCGGAGCCGGTCGGCGAGGGCGTCACGGGCTCGCTGCACGGTCCGGGCCCGGTCGGCGGCACCGGCCTCAGGGCGCAGCTCGACGTCGAGCACACCGGGCAGTCGGATGTCGAGCGGGTCGGTGAGGGCCCCCTGCCAGGCGTCGCCCTCGGCGAGGTCGATCCGGCGGCCGTCGATGACGAGCGAACGGGCCCCACCGAGCGCTCGCAACACCACCGCCGCGCTGCCGGCGGCGTGGCTCGCGGCCGCCAATTCCGCCGCTTGAGAGGCGGATTCGATCTCCCGCAGGGTGCCCGCGTCAACCGGGTGGAGGGCCAGTTCGGCGCGCAGACCATTGATCTGCGCCTCGGCCTCGACGACATCGGCGAGCCGCTTACGGGAGGCGGTGAGGTCGGCCGCGTCACGGGCGCGGGCCCCGCGGACGGTCGCCCGGTCGAGGTCGCGGCGCGCGCTCTGCGCGGCTCGGGCGGCGGAGACGACTTCGGCCTGCATCCGGTCGTGCTCGGCGCGGGTCGGCTCCCAGTGCTCGCGTAGCTCCTCGAGCCGGGCGCGGGCCTCGTCGAGCGCCGACCGCCGCGCCGCGAGATCGGCCTCCGCCGCCTGCCGATCGGCGCGTCGCTCCCGCTCGCGTTCGAGCACGGCGGCGGCCTCGTCGCGCCGGCGGCGGGCCGTGACGAGCTCCGCACCGACCTCCCGGGCGCGGGCCGCCTCGCCCTCCCAGCGTTCGGCCTCCTGCCGCGCGGTCGCCAGCTGGGCGCGCGCGGCACGTAGCTGCGTCTCGAGGGACTCGTGTCGCTCGACATCGTCGGCGACCTCCCGGAGTCGCTCCTGCGCCGCCTGAACCGCGGCGTCGGCCGCCTCGAGGCGCTCGATCGCCGCCCGATACTCCCCCGTGGGCGCGGCGGTGCGGGCGGTGAAATAGCGCAGACAGGTGGCCTCCGCCGCCGCCAGGAGGCTCTCGGCCGCGCCGCCGACGTCGGGAGCGGTGCCCGCGGCCTCGTCGAGCGCGGCCGCGAGCGCGGAGCTGCCCGCCAGCCGCTCCTGCACGAGCGGCCCGGTCTGCATGAGCCGCAACGCCTTCCACAGGTGCAGGTCGGCGGTCTCGGCGAGGATCGCGCGAACCCGCTCGTGCGCCTCGTCGCCGACGAGGTGGGCGCGGGCCGGGGCCATGATGTGCAGTTCGGTGGACGGCTGGCGCAACCACTGTTTGCGGTAGCTGAACCGGTACGCCCCGGTGGACAGCTCCACCTCGACGCAGGGGCCGACGTCGCGCCCGATTGGCTGGGCCGAGCGGATCTGCGCGCGCCGCGACGAATCCTTGTGGTCGAGCACGAGGTCGAGGGCGTCGAGCATCGTCGACTTGCCCACCTCGTTGGGCCCCTCCAGCACGAGGATGCCGGCCTCGGGGAACGCCACGTCGCGGGCCGCGACACCCTTGTAATCGCGCACGCTGAGCCGGTGCAGCCTCATGCCGCCGGCCCCTTCGCGAGGCGGTACAACAGCGACAGCGCCTCGCGGGCGATCTCCGCCTGCCGATCCTGCGCGCCACCGGAACCGCCTCCGGCGGCGGAGCCGCCCGACCGGCCCGGGCCACCGGAGCCGTTGCTGAGCCCCGCGAGATCGGCGACGGCGGCGTCGACGAACCCGCCGACTCCCAGATCGGTCAGCTCGTCGTCGCCGAGGATGACCGCGACGTCGTGCCGCTGCGGCCACGTGAAGCAGGCGGCCAGCACCTCGCCGTACACGTCGAGCAGCGTGTCGAGGCGCGCCTTCTGGCCCAGGGTGAGCGTGCCGGTCAGGCCGGTGCGCACAACCGTGCGGTCTTTGGGGTCCATGCGGCTGAGCTCCTCGTCGAGGTCGTCGAGGTCGTCGTCGCCGCTGATCTCGCGTTCGAGCGTGACGAACCGCCAGGTGCCGACGTGGTGCGGGGTGACCACCGGCTCCGCACCGGCGGCCACGTCGACGACGAGCACGTCTCCGGGCCGCTCCTCGCGGAACGAGGTGACCTCCGGCGAGCCGCTGTAGTTGACGAGGCGGCGTCGCCCCACGGCCAGGCGGGTGTGCTTGTCGCCGAGCGCGGCGTACTGCACCAGTCCGTCGTCGACGGCCCGCTCCAGCCCGGCGAGCGAGATGAGCGACGGCTCGTCGGACTCCGGAGACAGCGCGTCGAGAGCGCCGTGCCCGACCAGCACCCGCACGCCCGCGGACGGCGGCGACAGGCCTTCGAGCGCGTCGGCCACGAGATCGCGCAGCGGCGCCTTGCCGAACCAGGGGGCCGCCACCAGCTCGACCCCCTCGGACACCGGCACGACCCCGGCCCGGTCGAGCACGTGCACGTTGGGCGGGCAGGCCCGCGCGAACAGCCGCCCGCGGTAGATCGTCACCGCGTCGAGCGGGTCGTGGTTGCCGGGCAGCAGGTAAACCGGCACCTCGATGGCGGCCATCGCCTCCAGCGCCCGGCGCACGGTCTGGGCCCCGACGAGGTTGGATTCGAAGACGTCGCCCGCGACGACGACGAACTCGCACCTGTGCTCGCGGGCGAGCGCCCCGATCGACCGGATCGCGTCGATGCGGGCCGCGGTGTAACGGGCCTGCGCCTCCGGCTCGAGGAAGTGCCGGGTCATGCCCAACTGCCAGTCGCTGGTGTGGATGAAGCGGACCACGGGTCACCCCCTTCGACGATTCGATGCGCCCTGGTGTCGACGTCTGATTCGACCCTAGACGCGAGCACCGACAAGGTTGCGCGAGCGACACCCGCCGGGCCGCTGACCAGCACCGTTACGGGTGCCCGGCCGCTGGACGACCTCACGCGGCACGCCCGTAGCTGACTCGCGACGACCAGATGCGATGCAATCCCGTCGTCCGACCGGTGCGCGGGGCGTCGTACATCCGGCCGTCGCCGGCGTAGATGCCCACGTGATGCGCGGGAGCGCCGAAGAACACCAGGTCACCGGGACGGGGCTCGGTCACGGTGCGCACCGCACGCTGCTGCTGGGCCGCCGTGCGCGGCAGGTTGACGCCGACCTTGCGGAAGACGTGCTGAGTGAACCCTGAGCAGTCGAACCCGGATGTCGTCGTGCCGCCCCAGCGATACGGGATGCCGGACAGGCCCGCCGCGACGGCCAGCGTGGCCGACATCCGCCGCGACGAGTTGGCCTTCGGTTTGGGCGCCCGCGATTTCGTGGGCGCCGGGGCTGCCTTCCGTGGCGCGGCCTTCGGAGGGGC
>JBDIAM010000375.1:0-3459 GCA_039812445.1 Piscicoccus intestinalis
GGCATCGAGGCCGGGCCGCCACGCGAGGAGGCGCGGATATGTCACATGGAGCTCCGGCTGGAGGGTCCACGGGATTCGAACTACCACCGCTGCGGCCCGGGCCGCACACCCGCCGGCTCGACACGATCGCGATCGTCGCGACCTTCGGCGGCCTGCTGTTCGGCTACGACACCGGCGTCATCAACGGTGCGCTGGAGCCCATGAAGCTCGAGCTCGGGCTCACCCCCTTCACCGAGGGCCTCGTCACCGCGACGCTGCTCATCGGCGCCGCGGTCGGCGCACTCCTCGGCGGTCGCACCAACGACGCGATCGGCCGCAAGAAGGCCCTGACGATCGTCGCCGTCATCTTCTTCGTCGGCACCCTGGGCTGCGTCTTCGCCCCGGGCCTGGGCGTCATGCTGCCGTCGCGCTTCATCCTCGGTTACGCCGTCGGCGCCGCCTCGGTGACCGTTCCCGTCTACCTCGCCGAGCTGGCTCCCACCGAGCGCCGCGGCGCACTCTCCGGCCGCAACGAGCTGGCGATCGTCATCGGCCAGATGCTGGCCTTCATCATCAACGCGATCATCTCCAGCCTGTGGGGTCACCACGAGGGCGTGTGGCGGTACATGCTCGCCATCTGCGCGATCCCGGCGATCTTCCTGTTCATCGGCATGCTGCGGATGCCGGAGTCGCCGCGCTGGCTCATCAGCAAGGGCCGCTACGAGGAGGCCCTCGGGGTGCTCATGCAGGTGCGCAACGAGGACCGCGCCCGCGCCGAGATCAGTGAGGTCGAGGCCCTCGCCGAGGAGGAGGCCGAAGCGCAGTCCGGCGGCTGGGCCGACATGGCCATCCCGTGGGTGCGCCGGCTCGTCATCATCGGGTGCGGTGTCGCCGCCGCCCAGCAGGTCACCGGCATCAACTCGGTCATGTACTACGGCACCGAGTTGCTGCGCGTCGCCGGCTTCTCCTCGTCCGCGGCGATCATCGCCAACGTCGCCAACGGCGTGCTCGCGGTCATCGGTACCGCCCTGTGCCTGTTCGTCATCATCGACCGGGTGCCGCGCCGCAAGCTGATCCTCTTCGGGTTCGCCGCCACCACGACGATCCACGCGATCATCACCGTCGTCGCGACGATCATGCCCGAGAGCACCGCCCGCGCGTTCGTCATCCTCATCCTGTGCGTGACGTTCGTCTTCTTCATGCAGACGTGCCTCAACGCCCCCGTCTGGGTCTGCCTGTCCGAGCTGTTCCCGCTGCGCCTGCGCGGGTTCGGCATGGGCATCTCGGTGCTGTGCATGTGGCTGACCAACGCGGCGCTGACGTTCTCGTTCCCGATCATCGTCGCCGCCGCCGGCCTGCAGGGCATTTTCGGCCTGTTCGCCGTCGTCGGCCTGATCGCCTGGTTCTTCCTCTACAAGATGCTGCCGAACACCTCCGGCCGCTCGCTCGAGGAACTCGAAGAGGCCTTCTCCCGCGGCGAATTCCACTGATCCGCGAGACAGCAGCAACTCTGGACAAGGCACGCGGAGGCCGTCGGCGGGGGTTCTCGCCGACGGCCTCCGGTGGTCTGTCGCCGCGGGACGGGCCGACCTGAGCGGTCCGGCGGCGTTTGCGCGTGCGGCTCAGGCGGCCTTGATCGCGGAGATCTCGAACTCGAGCGTGATCTTGTCGCTGACGAGCACGCCACCGGTCTCCAGGGCGGCGTTCCAGGTGACGCCGTAGTCCTGGCGGTTGATGACGACCGAGCCCTCGAAGCCGACGCGCTCGTTGCCGAACGGGTCGGTCGCGCCGCCCTCGAACTCGAACGGCACGGTGACGGAGTTCGTCACGCCCTTGATCGTCAGGTCGCCGACGAGGTCGAAGCTGGCCGGGCCGGACGGGCGAACCGCGGTGGAGACGAACGTGATCTGCGGGTACTCCTCGATCGCGAGGAAGTCGCCGCTGCGCAGGTGGCCGTCGCGCTGCTCGTTGCGGGTGTCGATGCTGTCGACGTCGATCGTCAGCTCGACCGCGGAGTCGGCGAAGTCGGCGCCGTCGGCCACGGCCTTGCCCTCGAAGGCGTCGAAGCCGCCGCGGACCTTCGTGATCATCGCGTGGCGGGCGACGAAGCCGATGCGCGAGTGCGCCGGGTCGATCGCGTAGGTGCCGGACAGGTCGTTCAGCGTGGTGGGGGTCGTGGTGGTGCTCATGGCTGCTCCTCGGGGGCGAGACGGTGACTTGTTGATATGTCACCTACCTTAGGAGGCAGCTAGGTGATGTGTCAACTACAGGCTGGCTCAGTCGTTGGCGTTGCGGGCGGCGACGCGCCAGCTCCCCTCGAAGACACCGGCTCCGACGGGCTGTGGCCGGTCGCCGATCACCCATAGCTCGTCGGCCAGATTGATCGCGTTGCACGCGTGGTTCGGCACGACCCGCACGACCGACCCCAACGGAGGCGGTGCCTCGCCCGCGGGCAGCTCGACGACCGCGTGGTGCTCGCTGGCCGAGACGATCCGCGCCTGCGGGTGGTCGAGCAGCCGGCCGTTGCCGCTGGCATACGCGGGCCGGTCGGCGCCGAGCACCTTCGTGCCGGCGTCGAGCACGACGCGCCCGCCGGCGTGACTGACGGCCGTGGCGTACGCGGTCAGGGCGATGTCCCCCGCGCCGCACGCGCCCAGCTCCCACTGCTGCGCGTCCTGCACGACATACACGCCGGGCCGCAGCTCGGTCACCGGCCCGCCCGGGCGCGCGAACCCGACGCTCGGGCTCGACCCGCCGCTGACGACCAGCGGCCGTTCGCCGCACACGCCGGTCGCCGCGACCGACTCGGCCGCCTCCCCCAAGGCGCGGCGCTCGTCGTCCGCCGCCGCCTCCCGCCCCGCCGGCGCGTAGGAGTGACCGGGAAAGGTGAAGACCCCCACCGGAGTCAGCCCGGCCCGGGCGAGCGCGAGCGCCACCGCCCCCGCCTCCCGGGGCGGCACGCCGGTGCGGCCCATCCCGGAGTCGACCTCGACGAGCACCTCCGGCCGCGCGCCCTGCGCCACGCCGTGCCCGATGCCGGGCGCCACGTGCCGACCGAGCGCGGCCGCGGCCTCGACCGAATCGCAGCCCACCCGCAGCGCGACGCGCTCCGCGAGGCGGGCCAGCCGCTCGCCGCGGGCCGCGTCGACCCACAGCGGGTAGGCGATGAAGATGTCGTCGAAACCCGCCTGCGCGAACGCCTCGGCCTCGGAGACGGTGGCCACCGTGATCCCCCGGGCCCCGGCCTGCACCTGCAGGCGGGCGATCTCGAGGCACTTGTGCGTCTTGACGTGCGGGCGCAGGTCGGCGCCGACCGCCGCGGCCCGCTCCTGCATCGCCGCGATGTTGTGTCGCATCGTCGCGACATCGAGAGCCAGGAAGGGAGTGGGGCGCGGGAGTCGGTCCGCCGTCGTCGTGGGCATGCCTGGATTCAACAGCAGCCGCCCCTCGGGCGACAGGGGCGGGCGGCAGGGGCGGGCG
>JBDIAM010000376.1:0-3456 GCA_039812445.1 Piscicoccus intestinalis
CGGCGGAGCGGGCCGTCGTGTGGAAGGGGCGCAAGGCGGCGTTCGCGGCGGTCGGGCGGATCAGCCCGGACTACATCGTGCAGGACGGCGTCGTGCCCCGCACCCGCCTCGCCGAGGTGCTCACCCGGATCGCGCAGATGGGCGCGGAGGCGGGCCTGCGCGTCGCGAACGTCTTCCACGCCGGCGACGGCAATCTGCATCCGCTCGTGCTGTATTCGGAGGAGGCCGGCGAGTTGCACCGCGCCGAGGAGCTGTCGACGCAGATCGCCGAGCTGTGCGTCGAACTCGGCGGGTCGCTGTCGGGGGAGCACGGGATCGGCACCGACAAGGCGTGCTCGATGCCGGTGATGTTCTCGAAGGACGACCTGGACGTTCAGCTGCGGGTGCGATCCGGATTCGACCCCGACGGGCTGAGCAACCCGGGCAAGGTGTTTCCCACGCCGCGGTTATGCGGCGAGAAGCCGGGTAAGTACCGAGCCCACCCCCTGGAAGAAGCCGGAGTGATCGAGCGGCTATGAGCACCACCGAGAACGACGTCCAGACCGGCCCGACGCTCGTGCCGAGCGACCTCGGCGAGCTGCGCGACGCGGTCGTGGACAGCACCGGGCCGCTCGTCGTGCGCGGCGGCGGCACCGCCTCCGACTGGGGTGGCGCGGTCGCGCGGCCGCACACGGTGCTCTCGACCGCCGGGCTCACCGGCGTCATCGCGCACAATCCGGGCGACATGACGGTCTCGGTGCGCGCGGGCACCCCGCTGGAGCGGCTGCAACACGAGCTCGCGGGTTGTGAGCAGCGGGTGGCCATCGATCCGGCCCGGGCCCGCCGCGGCGCCACGCTCGGCGGCATCTTCGCCACGGCGGATTCCGGTCCGCTGGCCTACACCTTCGGGTCGCTGCGCGATCTGGTCATCGGCGCGACGATCGTGCTCGCCGACGGCACCGTGGCCCGCAGCGGCGGCCACGTCATCAAGAACGTCGCCGGCTACGACCTCACCAAGCTGTTGCACGGGGCATACGGCACGTTCGCGGTGCTCGCCGAGCTGGTGCTCCGCCTCCACCCGGTGCCGCCGGCCACCCGCACCGTGGCGCTCGAGACCTCGCTCGACGAGGCGGCCGCGGCGACCCTGCGCGCGATCGCGGGGCCGGCCGAGCCGACCGCCCTGCAGTGGTGCGCCGGCCGACTGTCGGAGCCGGGCCGCCTCCTTGTGCGGATCGAAGGCACCCCCGACGGTGTCGAGGGCCGCACCCGCCGGATCGCCGAGGCCCTCGGCGGCGGGGCGCGCGTGCTCGAACCCGCGGAGGCCGAATCCGCCTGGGCCGCCGAGGCCGACGCGGTCGATGGCCGGGCCGGTGCGCTCGACGACCGGGTCGGTGCGGCTGGCGCGGGCGGCTCGCCGCCCGGCGACGGGGCGGTGCTGCGGCTGGGGGTGATGCCGACGCGCCTGACCGACGTGCTGCGCGGGCTCGACATCGAGGTCGGGCTGGCATCGGTCTCGGCCTGCCCGGCCAACGGCGTCGCGACGTGCACGGTGCCGGCCCGCCCGGAGGCGGTGGCCGCCGCCCACGCCCGCGTCGCCGCGGCCGGCGGCACGACCAGCCTGCGGCACCGCCCCGCCGGCGTCGACCTGCCGGCCTGGGGTCCGGCGCCGTCGTCGTCGGCGCTGTTGCGGGCCGTCTCCGCGGCCGTCGACCCCGAACAGCGCCTCGGCCGCGGGCGATTCGAACCGTGGATCCCTGCGCCGACGTCCCCGACGGGAGGCAACGCATGAGTACGCATGGCACCCGACCGACCCTGGGCTCCGAGGAGCCGGAGAGCGTCACCGGCAGCCACCCGCGCAGCGGCACCGGCGGGGCCCTCGCGGGCGACCCCGGCTCCGGCTCCTTCGACGCCTTCCACCCGCCGTCGGCGGAGTTGCTCGCGGACTGTGTGCACTGCGGCTTCTGCCTGCCGACGTGCCCGACGTACACGCTGTGGGGCGAGGAGATGGACTCGCCGCGCGGGCGCATCTACCTCATGGAGATGGCGCGCAAGGGCGAGATCGGTCTGGAGGGCGCGTTCACGACGCACATGGACCGCTGCCTGGGCTGCATGGCGTGCGTGACCGCGTGCCCGTCGGGGGTGCAATACGACCAGCTGCTCGAGGCGACGCGCCCGCAGATCGAGCGCAACGTGCCGCGCAGCGCGGCAGACAGGGCGTTCCGGGAGGCGATCTTCGCGCTGTTCCCGTACCGGCGTCGGCTGCGGGCCGCCTCGCTGGCGGGGGCGGCGTACGCCGGGGTGCGCTCGCGGGTCGGCGGCGAGCGCATCGACGGGCTGCTGGCTCGGCTCCCGAAGCGCATGGAGCGGCTGGTGGCGTTGGAATCGCTACTGCCTCCGGTCGACGTCAAGGCGGCGTTCACGCAGTTGCCGGAGTTCACGCGAGCGACTGGCCCCCGGCGGGGCCGCGTGGGCATGCTCGTCGGCTGCGTGCAGGACGTGTTCTTCCACCACGTCAACGAGGCGACGGTGCGGGTGCTCTCCGCAGAAGGCTTCGACGTCGTCGCGCCCCGCGACCAGCAGTGCTGCGGGGCCCTGTCGATGCACGCCGGCCGGGAGCCGGAGGCCGCACAGCGGGCGAAGAGGCTCATCGAGGTCTTCGAGGCGGCCGGTGTCGACTCGATCGCGGTCAACGTCGCCGGCTGCGGATCCTCGCTCAAGGAGTACGACCGGCTCCTCGCCGACGACCCGGAATGGTCCTCTCGGGCAGCGGAATTCAGCGCCAAGGTGCGGGACGTCTCGGAGCTGTTGGCGGACGTGCTCGCCGAGCCCCGGGCGCCGCGCCACCCGATCGAGGCGCGGGTCGTCTACCACGACGCGTGTCACCTCGGGCACGCCCAGGGCGTGCGCGCCCAGCCGCGTGACGTGCTGCGCGCCATCCCCGGCGTCGAGCTCGTCGAGCTCCCGGAGGCCGAGATCTGCTGCGGCTCGGCGGGGATCTACAACATGCTCCAGCCGCAGGCCGCCGCCGACCTCGGCAAGCGCAAGGCCGACAACATCCGCGGCACCGGCGCCGACGTGCTCGTCACCGGCAACCCCGGCTGCCTGCTGCAGATGCGCAAGCACCTCGGCGCCGACCTGCCGATGCTGCACCCCATCCAGCTCGTCGACGCCAGCATCCGCGCCGACCCCCGCCCCTGGGAAACCTGACCCCCACGACCCTGAAAACTGCGTGTCGTGGTCGCAACTGCTGTCCGTGTCGCAGTCCTCACCACGACACGCAGTTCTGAGCGTCGGGGCGTCGGTGCGACGGGGCGTCGGGCGACGGGCGACGGTTCGTCGGGGTCGTCGGGGCCGTCGGGCGCCGTCCGCGCCGTCGGAGCCGTCAGGCCTCGTCGGGCGTGGCCAGCCACTCGGCGAGCGCGGGGCCGAACAGCGTGGCGTCGGGTCGGGGGAGCAGGGCGCCGTCGCCGAACGCGG
>JBDIAM010000377.1:0-3453 GCA_039812445.1 Piscicoccus intestinalis
GACTGCAACAACACGTCGGAGGCCGACTTCGTCGCCGACTGCGGATGCGGGGTCCAGTGCCCGAAGGACAGAAAACCGATGCGCTTCATGTGACGTGTCAACAACTTGGGGTGGCGGGTATTCCCACACCCCGGCACCGCGCGACCGGCGTCCGCAGGCGCAACGTCCGCAGGCGCAACGACCGCAGGCGCAACGACCGTGAGAACTGCGTGTCGTGGTCAGGACTGCAGCACGGACCGCAGTCGCGACCGTGACACGCAGTTCTCAGGGACGTGGGGTGGTGGTGATCTTCGCCAGGGCCTCGTCGATGACGGCGCGGTTGCCGGGGCGAACGACGCGGTCGAGTTCGACGCCGTCGCGCAGGAACACCAGCGTCGGCCACAGCTTCACGCGGTACGACCGCCCGAGCGGCCGGCCCGGTCCGTCTTCCACGCCGATGACCGGCACCTGCGCCTGGTCGGCGAGCGCGGGGGAGATGTAGCGGTCCGCCGCGAGGCAGAAGCCGCACCATTCGGTGCCGAACGCGAGCACGAGCGGTCCGCTCGTCGCGTCGATGTCGTCTCGTACGGGCTGTTCGGGGCTGTAGTCGGGCACCCCTCCAGCATGCCCGGCACGGAGGCGGTTCGCCGGGCGGGCGACCGAGGCCGACCGATCGCGCACGAGCTCCTTGCGACCGCAGACGACACCTACCGGGATTGACGCCAGGGCTGACCGGCTGCTGAGGTGCCGTTAGACCGAGGAGGACACCGGCCCGGACTGCCGCCTCGCCGGCGACCGGACCCCACCCTGGGAGCAGTGATCTCATGGCCGAACTGGACTGGCACGCCGAGCGCGGCGACGTCGAGGGCCTGGCCCAGCTCGACCGCGAACCCGACGACGGCGGCATCGATCTCGTCGCGGTGCGCGGCTACCGCCTGGGCCGGGTGCGCGCCCAGATGGAACGGCTCGGGGTCGACGCGCTGATCGTCTCCGACCCGGTGAACATCCGGTACGCGACCGGGGCGCGCAACATGCAGGTCTTCTCGATGCGCAACGCCCCGTCGCGCTACCTGCTGCTCACCGCCGAACGCAGCATCCTCTTCGAGTTCACCGGCTGCCTGCACCTGGCCGACGGACTGGAGACCATCGACGAAGTTCGTCCCGCGCGCACCGCGAGCTTTGTCGCAGCCGGACAACACATCGCCGACGTCGAGCGGGCGTGGGCGGGCGACATGGCGGCGGAGCTGACCCGGCTCGTCGGGCCGCGGCCCACCGTCGGGCTCGAGCGGCTCAACGCCGGGGTCGCGATCGCGCTCGCCGCCGCGGGGGTGCGCGTCGTCGACGCCCAGCACGCCCTCGAACTGGCCCGCAGCGTGAAGTCCGCCGAGGAGCTCGCGTGCGTCACCGCCTCCCTGCGGGCGACGGAGATCGGGGTCGCCGCGCTGCGGGACGCGATCCGCCCCGGCCTCACCGAGGCGCAGCTGTGGTCGGTGCTGCACGCGTCGGTCATCGCGCAGAACGGCGACTACATCGAGACCCGCCTGCTCAGCGCCGGCAGTCGCACCAACCCGTGGTTCCAGGAGACCAGTGACAACGTCATCGGGCCCGACGAGCTCATCGCCCTCGACACCGACGTCGTCGGCTGCCACGGCTACTACTCCGACTTCTCCCGCACCTTCCACTCCGGGCCCCGTGCGCCGACGCGCGAGCAGCGCGAGCTGTACCGGACCGCCCGCGAGCAGGTCTGCCACAACATCTCGATCCTGCGCCCCCACATGAGCTTTCGCGACTACGCCCGCGAGGCGTGGGACATCCCCGAGGAGTTCTACGCCAACCGCTACTACCTGTCCGCGCACGGCTGCGGCATGACCGGCGAGTATCCGTACCTGTACCACCAGGGCGACTTTCCCGCCGCCGGCTACGACGGCGAGATCGTGCCCGGCATGACGATCTGCGTCGAGAGCTACATCGGTCGCGAGGGCGGGGCCGAGGGCGTCAAGCTCGAGGAGCAGGTGCTCATCACGCAGACCGGCGTCGAGGTGCTCTCGCGGTTCCCGTTCGAGGACGCGCTCCTGCAGCCGTGACGGGGCTCTGCGTACTGGTCGCACCCTAATCCGCCAGGTGTACCTGCACCCCGGCGTCGCGGAACTCCTCCAACAGCTCGGCCGGAGACTGCCGGGTGGTCACCAGATCGTCCAAGTCCTCCAGCCCGGCGAACCGGAAGCTCGCTGTGCGAGTGAGCTTTTCGTGATCGGCGAGAAGAATTCGTCGCGTCGCTGAGCGCGTGATCTCACGCTTGATCTGGGCATCGTCCCACGTCGTGGTCGTCAGGCCGTGGCGCGCGGTGGCCGCGACCGCACCGAGCACGGCGACGTCGGCCCTGATGCCGCGGGCGGCCTCGATGCACGCCGCGGAGGTGGCCGAGAGGGTGTCGGCGGTGATGAGTCCGCCGGGCACGATGACCTGGGTGGCCGGGTGCGCGCCGAGCGCGACCGCGGCGTGCAGCGACATGCACAGCACGGTCAGGCTCCGACCGGTGAGCGCGCGGGCCACGGCGTCGTTCGTCGTGCCGTTGTCGAGCACCACGGCCTCGTCCTCGTCGATGAGGCGGGCCGCGACCGCGGCGATGGCCTCCTTGCGCTCCAGATCCTGGGTCGCGCGCAACGCGTAGGGCATCGAGCGCCGGCCGCGCCGCTCGACCGCGACCGCCCCGCCGTGCACCCGCTTGATGAGCCCGTGGCCGTCGAGATCGGCGAGATCGCGCCGAATCGTGATCGGGGAGGCGCCGGTGAGGTCGACGAGCGCATCGACGCTGGTCCGGCGAAAGCTCATCGCCCGAATGATCATTTTGTGGCGCGCTGATCGTTGCACGTGATCAGGTAACCAACAACGCTGGGAATCGACAACTCCTACCGGAGGGAAAGACCGATGTTCGAGCTCGCCGACCTCCTCGACGACACCCTGACCATGGACGGCGTTCTCGTGAGCGTCGACGCCGTGGTCGACACCGACCCGCACGGAGCCGGTGTGGCCCGGCCCGGCGCCAAGGCCCTGCTCAACCTGCTCGCCACGCACCATCGTCCGTGGGCCTACGTGACGACGGGCGCTGCCGCCGACGCCGCGCTCGACGTGTGGACCGCCGGCCTGCCGCCGGCCCGGGTGTTGGCGGTGCCTGCCGATGTCGCGCTGCCTATCGGAATGCGTCTCGCCGCGCGGCAGCTGGGCCTGCAGCCCCGTCGGGCCGCCGCGGTGCTGCGACCGGGCGAGTTCGCCTCGGCTGCCGTGCTCGTCGGCTTCGTGCCCGTCACCCTGCCGGCCCCGCGCAACCGGTCCCACCGGCCGCGGCGCTCCTGGCGAGAGGTCGTCGCCACGACCGCGTCGGAGTGGCAGTTGAAGGGCCTGCGAACTACCTACGTGCAGATGCGTGCCCTGGAGGCCGCCGCTCGCCCCGCCGAGGTCTGACGCGCGGCCCGC
>JBDIAM010000378.1:0-3439 GCA_039812445.1 Piscicoccus intestinalis
GCGCCGGAACCGCCGGTGGCGCCGGAACCGCCGGTGGCGCCGGATTTGCCCGGGTTGTCTGGACTGCCGAGGCGCTCGGGGCTGCCGACGCCCTCGGAGCCGTCGGGCGTGTCGGGGCCGCCGGAACTGCCGGGGCGAGTGGAAAGGCTCATCGGGCACGCACCCTCGGGTCGATGACGCCGTACAGGAGGTCGACGACGAAGTTGATGGCGATGTACGTGACGCCGACGACGAGGCCGACGCCCATGACCGCCTGCAGGTCGAGCGTGGTCGCGGCGTTGTAGGCGTACTGGCCCAGGCCGTTCCACGCGAAGACGGTCTCGGTGAGCACCGCGCCGGACAGCAGCGAACCGAACGTCAGGCCGACGACCGTGAGGATCGGCAGCAGCGCGCCGCGCAGCACGTAGCGCACCGTGATGACCCGCCCCGGTAGTCCCTTCGCGCGGGCCGCGGTGACGTAGTCGTTGCCGAGCGCGTCGAGCACCGCGGTGCGCGAGAACCGGGTGAGCAGGCCCACCGTGTAGAGCATGAGCACGGAGGCGGGCAGCACCAGGTGCGCCAGCGCGTTGCGGAACACGACGAACTCCCCGGCGAGCAGCGCATCGACCGTGTAGAGGCCGGTGACCCGCGGCGGCGGCATGAACTGCGCGTCGAGACGGCCGGAGCCCGGGGCCCACCCGAGTTGGTAGAAGAACACGTAGAACATGAGCAGCGCGAGCCAGAACGTGGGCGTCGAGATGCCGATGAGGCTGAACACCCGGATCGCCTGGTCGACGATCGAGCGGTGCCGCATCGCCGCGACCATGCCGAGCCCGACTCCCAGCAGCACCGACAGCGTCAGCGCCGCGATCGCCAGCTCGGCCGTGGCCGGAAACGCGGAGGCGAGGTCGGTGGCCACCGGGTTGCGCGTCTGCGTGGAGCGGCCCAGGTCGCCGTGCACGAGCCGATCGAGGTACATCCCGTACTGCACCGGCAGCGGCTGGTCGAGCCCCCACTCGCGCTCGAACGCGGCGACCGCCGCCGGGTCGCTCGCCTGACGCTCGCCGAGGGCCGCGGCCGCCGGGTTCGCCGGCACCAGCGCGGTGAGCACGAACGTCACCAGCGTGACGCCCCAGACGAGCAGCACGCTGACCAGCAGCCGGATGCCGATGTAGCGCGCCAGCGGATGCCGCGCCGCGAACGACTCGCGACCGCCCGGTCGCCCCGAACGGCCGGCGTCGCCGGCGCGGCCCGCCGCCCCGCCTCCGGGATCGGAGGCGGGGTCAGGGGCGGTCACCCGCGAGTCGGTCTGCGCGCTCACGTCAGGAGATCGTCGCGAACTCGGTCGTCGTCACCGGGTTGATGACGACGTTGTTGAGCTCGCTGCTCGTGACGACGATCTGCGCCGGCTGGATGAGCGGGATGAACGGGCCCTCCACGTTGACGTCCTTCTGGAACGCCTGGTACGCGGCGGCGCGGGCGTCGCCGGTGGCCGTCGCGGCGGCCTTGGCGAGCTTGTCGGCCTCCGGGGCCTGCTGCGGCGTCCACGCGGCGCGCTTGCCGAGGCTCTCGCCCGGCGCGAACACGAGGTAGTTGGCCGGGTCGGGGTAGTCGGCGCCCCAGTAGGCCACGCCCGCCTGCGCCTTGCCGCTGCGGAAGCTGTCGAGGCTCGTCGAACTCGGCTGCGGGTTGAGCTGCAGGTTGATGCCGAGCGGCTGCACCTGGGCCTGGATCGTCTCGGCGACGTTCTGCATGCGCACGCCGCCGACGGAGACGTCGTTGGAGTACAGGATCGAGACCGGCTCGCCGTTGTAGCCCGACTCCGAGAGCAGCTGCTTGGCCTTGGCCTGGTCGTAGGTGTTGGAGGGGTCGGACTCCAGCGAGCCGACGAAGCCCGCCGGCACCATGCCGCCGGGACGGGTAGCGCCCTGACCGGCCAGAGCGACCACCGCGTCGTAGTTGATCGCGTGACGCATGGCCTGCACGAACTTGACGTTGGACGACTGCTTGCCGAACTCCGGGGTCATGTTGAACCACATGAAGATCGTGCGGGCGCTCTGCGCGGTGACGACCTTGGTGCGGCCCTGGTTCATGTCGGTGACCTGGTCGGGGCCGAGCGAGAACGCCAGCTGGGCCTGGCCGGCCTGGGCGTTGACCTTCTGGGTGGCGGCGTCGACGTTGTCGATGACCACGCGGCCGTAGGCGGGCTTGTTGCCGGCGTAGTGCTCGTTGGTCTTCAGCACGACCTTGGACTGCACGTCGAACGACTCGATCGTGTACGGGCCCGAACCGGCTCCGGTGCTGTTGAGGAAGTTCTCCGCCTTGTCGTTGGCGTCGGTGGTGCCGCCGTTGGCCTCGACCGCCTTCTTGTTGACGATGCCCAGCGACGGGTTGGGCAGGATGTACGGCAGCTGCGGGTTGGCCTCCTTGCTGGTCAGCACGATCGTCTGGTCGTCTTTCTTGGTGACCGTGACGCCGTCGAGCAGGAACGCCGGGTTGCCGCCGATGCCCTGCACCCGCTGCAGGGAGAAGACGACGTCGTCGGCGGTCACCGGGGTGCCGTCGGAGAAGGTGTGGTTGCCCTGCATCGTCAGTGTCAGCGTCTTGTTGTCGGGCGAGATCGTGAACGAGCAGATGCCCGGCTTGGGCTCCTTGACGTTGGCGCCCTCGAACTTCAGCGCCGTCTCGTAGATCTGCTGGTCGAGCATGACGCCGGTGAACTCGAACGACCGCGCCGGGTCGATGGTCTTGAGGTCGAACGCGTCGTTGGCCACGAGCGTGCGCGTCGACCCTCCGCTCGCGCTCTGCCCCGAGTCGCCGCCTCCGCAGGCGGCGAGCGCGACGACCAACGTTGCCGTCGAGACGCCCGCCAGCAGTCGAGTCCGCTTCATCTCCAGCCTCAATTCCGTTCGTGCCAGATGGATGGGCAGGTGCGCGCGCCGTCCGGCCGGCGGCGACACGCACTGTTGTTGTTCTGGCGGCACCATAGGGGCGAGCACCGACAAGGTCGTGGAGCCAGGCCGCGCGACACGCAACCGCAACGCGGGCGAGACCGGCCCGAACGCGGTTGGTGCGACTCCACGCAAGCGGGTGCAGTGACCGCTCACGAGAGGTCACTCCCCGTGCCGTTCTTGTTTTCGCAGGTCAGCGGCCTACTCGCGGGGCTCCGGCGGCCGACTGACCGCTCGACGGCCGCCGAGCGGTCAATCCACGAGGCGGTGGTCGGTAGCGTGCGGAGCACGATCGACCAGGGAGGTCACATGCGAGTCGGGGTGCTGGGAGCCGGAGCGGTCGGCTGCTACTTCGGCGGAATGCTCGCCCGGGCGGGCCACGACGTCGTGCTCGTCGGCAGACCGCAGCACGTCGAGGCGATGGCGAGCGGACTGCGGATGCAGACGACGACCTTCGACGAGACGGTGCCGGTGAGCGCCGGCGTCGACGCGGCGGCGCTCGCGGGTTG
>JBDIAM010000379.1:0-3436 GCA_039812445.1 Piscicoccus intestinalis
CCGTTCTTCAGACCGAGGGCGCCGTCGTAGTTCCACAGCAGCCGGTTGTGGTTGGCCACCTCGTAGGTGGCGCGGGCCTGGCCGGGGGCGGCTCGGCCGGACGGGAAGTCGATGTTCTTCGTGGTGGCGTACCGCACGATGGCGGGGTCGGCGAGGGCCGCCCGCCCGATGAGCGCGAGGTCGTAGGCCGTGGTGACCTGCCCGTCGGCGTCCAACCCGCTGGCGTTCTTCGCGACGGTGTCGACCGCGCCGATCTCCTGGGCGACGGCGTTCATGCGGTCGACGGTCTCGGGCAGCCCCCCGGCCACCCGGGCCAGGGCGACGGCGGCGTCGTTGGCGGACGACATGAGCAGGGCGTGGAAGAGCTGATCCACGGTGTAGGTGGCGCCGGGGTCGAGGCCCACCTTGGTGCCGTCGATCGCGGCGTCCTCCGGGGTGGCGGTGACGACCGTCTCGGGCTCGAGCCGGGGCACGAGGGCGAGCGCGGTGAGGGCCTTGAGGGTGCTGGCCGGCAACGTCTGCACGTGCGGGTTGAACGCCAGCACGACGTCGCCGCTGTCGAGGTCGGCGACCACGTAGGCGCCGGCGGCGAAGGCCGGCGGCGCGGGCACCCCGGCGGAGCGGTCGTAGAGCACGACGCCGGTGCGGTCCAGCTGTTCGCCGCCGCGGTGACCCGGCCCCACCGGCGCGGTGATCCCCGCCGTCGGTGCCGGGGCCGGAGAGGTGTCGGCGGAGGGCAGCGCGGCGGCCGAAACGGACGCCGAGCCGGACGTCGAGCCGGAGGCCGAGACGGCAGCCGAGACGGAGCCCGAGCCGGTGAGGCCGGCGACGAGCGCCAGGGCGCCGAGCCGACGCAGCGCGCGTGCCGAGCGGGGCGCCACGGCGTCGCGGGGGTGCTGGTCGGCCTCGCGCACGCGCACTCCCTCTCCCTGATCGGCCTCGGGTGGGCCGGGCGGCCCCGAGCGACTCCACACCCGGTGCCCCCTGAACGCAGGTGCCCCCGCGGTTGCCCGCCGAACGACCGCCGAGGAGGGGCCGGTCGCCTGGGTCGACAGGTTCGCCTGGTGCCGACGTCGCCTCAGGATAACCGCGTGGCCAGGCGTTTCCCGGAGCACACGGCCTCGTAGTGGCCGATGAGCGTGTCGACGAGCCGGCCCCACGAGCGGCCCTGGACACGCTCCAAGGCTGTCTCGCCGAGCAGGGCGCGGCGCTGCCAGGAGTCCGGCCGCACCGTCAGCGACTCCACCTGTCGGCGCAGGTCGCGCGGGTCGTCGGGAGCGAAGAGCAGGCCGGTGACACCGTGCTCGACGAGGTCTCGGGGGCCACCGCGGTCGGGGGCCACGACCGGTAGCGCGGTCGCGGCGGCCTCCTGGATGGTCTGGCCGAACGTCTCGCGGGTGCCGGTGTGCACGAACACGTCGAGGCAGGCGTACGCGCGGGCCAGATCGTCGCCCTCGCGGGACCCGAGGAAGACGGCCCGGGGCAGGGCGCGAGCGGCGTCGGCGCGGGCCGGGCCGTCTCCGACGACGACGAGTCGGGTGCCGGGAAGGTCCTGGATCGCGCGGAGCCGCTCGAGCTCCTTCTCGGGGGCGATGCGGCCGACGTACCCGATGATCGTCTCGCCGCGCGGAGCCAGCCCGCGACGCAGCGCGCGAGTGCCGGCGTCGTCGCGCCAGCCCGGGTGGTGCAACCGGGTGTCGACGCCGCGGCCCCAGCGCTGGACCGCGCCGACCCCGGCGGCGCTCAGGTCGTCGCAGGCGCTGCGGGAGGGGGCCAGGGTGAGGTCGGCGTGCGCGTGCACCCAGCGCAGGTAGCGCCAGGTCGCGGCCGCCGCCGCCCGGGCGGCGCCGCGACCGGCCCCGCAGGAGTGCTGATAGGCGTAGCCGGCCATGTCGGTCTGGTAGATCGCCACCGTCGGCATCCCGAGTGCTCGTCCGGCGACCAACCCCCGCGCGCCGAGCACGAACGGTGATGCGGCATGCACGACGTCGGCGCCGAACTCCGCGAGGAGCGCTTCGATCTCACCGCTCGGGAGGCCGACCTGGAACTGCCGGACGGGGATGCTCGCCACACTGCGCACGGGCATGTCGCGGTAGCTGGCCGGGGCGGGCGAGGGCGCGATGACGAGGGCCTCGTGGCCTCGCGCGGACAACTCCTCGACCACCCGGCACACGCTGGTGGTGACGCCGTTGAGGGAGGGCAGGAACGACTCGGTGACGATCGCGACGCGCACGCCATCACCGTGGCCTGCACGAATGACGAGGAGACGACGATGGGGTGCGGGTCGCATGTCGAGCCGGTAGTCGTCGTGCGTCCGTGCGGTAGCACCCATCGACGCCACCGTGACCGGCTCCTGACGACTCGGTGACCGGGAGGCGAACCGGCCTGCCCCGCAACAACGATGGCGGGCGGACGCGGGATGTGTGAAGACCGCTGTCGACATCACCCGGGCGGCTGCCGGGGCGCCGTCGGTTAGCGTGGTCGGGTGACCAGCACCGACCCTATCGATGCGCAGAACGCTACTACCGCAGATGAATCCGTCGACGACTTCTGGGCCGTGATCCCCGCCGGGGGAGCCGGGACGCGGTTGTGGCCGCTGTCGCGCGCCTCGTCGCCGAAGTTCCTGCACGACCTCACCGGGCGCGGCCGCTCGCTGCTGCAGGCGACGGCCGCCCGGCTCGCCCCGCTGTGCGGGCCGCGGCTCGTCGTCGTCACCGGCGCCGTGCATCAGGAGGCGGTGAGCGCCCAGCTGCCGCAGCTCATCGACTGCAAGTTGCTCGCGGAACCGAGTCCGCGTGACTCGATGGCGGCCATCGGCTGGGCCGCAGCCGTCGTCGAGCGCGAGAACCCGGAGGCGGTCATCGGCTCGTTCGCCGCCGACCACATCGTCGGGGCCGAGGACGACTTCCGCGCCGCGGTGCGCGAGGCGGTGGCGCTCGCGCGCACCGGCGACGTCGTGACGATCGGGATCCGGCCCACCCACCCCTCGACCGGCTTCGGCTACATCCATGAGGGCCAACAGCTCGGCGTGGCGGGGGCGCCGCACGGTTACCGCGTGCAGGCGTTCGTCGAGAAGCCCGACGAGCGGACCGCCCGAAGCTATCTGGAGACCGGCGAATACCGCTGGAATGCAGGCATGTTCGTCGTCAAGGCGAAGGTCCTGCTGGACGTGCTGGCCAACTATCACCCGCAGCTGGCGCAGTCGCTGCGCGAGATCGCGGCCGACCCGCACAGCCTCGCCCCGCGGTGGAGCGAGTTGACGAAGATCGCCATCGACCACGCGGTCGCCGAACCCGCGGCGGCCGACGGACGGGTGGCCGTCGTCCGCGGTGACTTCCCCTGGGACGACGTCGGTGACTTCGACTCCCTGACCGACCTGCTGCCTCCCGACGCGCACCTGGGTCACGGGCAGATCCACGGGCAGATCGACGGGCAG
>JBDIAM010000380.1:0-3402 GCA_039812445.1 Piscicoccus intestinalis
CCGCCAGCGTGCACCTGTCCTGCCTCGCCCGCAGGCCGCAGGTGCGCGTCGAGGACGTGGACCGCGCGCTCTACCGCGACCGCAGTCTGATCACCCAGATGTGCATGCGCCGCACGCTGTTCGTGCTCGAGCGCGACCTGCTGCCGGCGGTGCTCGGCTCGATCGGGGTGCGCATGGCCGACCGGGCGCACACCGAGCTGCTGCGCGCCGTGCGCACCTGGGACGCCGGTCTCGACGCCGCCGCCTGGATCGAGCGGGCGCAGGAGGCGGTGCTCGGCGAGCTCGAGCGCGGCGAGGCGTTGACCACCCGGCAGGTGCGCGAACGCGTGCCCGGGGCCGCCGGTCAGTACGCCCAGGGCGCCAGCACCTCCTGGGCATCGACGGTCCGGCTCACCCCCAAGGTGCTCGCGCTCATGCAGCTGCGCGGGCTCATCGGCCGGGCGGCCGACGACGCCGACTGGCGCGCCAGCCTGCCGCGCTGGAGCCCGATGACGCGCCTGCTCGGCGGCCCCCCGGAGCCGGTCGACCCCCGCGTCGGCTACGCGCGGCTGACCCGGCGCTGGCTGGCGGCGAACGGGCCCGGCACGGTCGAGGACCTCGCCTGGTGGCTCGGCGCGACCAAGGCCGACGTGCGCCGCGGGCTCACCGACGTCGACGCCGTGCCGGTGAGCCTCGACGGGGGCGCGACCGGCTGGCTGCTGCCCGACGACGTCGACCCGGTCGCAGCCCCGGCGCCCTGGGTCGCGCTGCTGCCCGTGCTCGACCCGAGCGTCATGGGCTGGCGCGACCGCGCGTTCTTCCTCGCCGACCCCGGCCCGCTGTTCGACTCCGTCGGCAACGCCGGTACCACCGCCTGGGCCGACGGCCGCGTCGTCGGAGTCTGGGTGCAGGACAACGCCGGTCGCGTGCACGTCGCCGCGCGCGAGCCGGTGCCCGCGGCCACCCGCCGCGCCCTCGACGCCGCGGCGGCCGACCTGACCGACTGGCTCGACGGGCAGCGTGTCTTCTCCGTCTACCCCTCCGGGGCGATGCGCGCGGCGGCTTCCTCGCTCTGACCCGCGAACAACGCGTCCGGCATGTCCTCGTCGACGGCCTCGATGCGCACGAGCAGCGTGTCGCCCATCCGGGGCCGTGAGGCGTCCAGCGGCTCGACGAACACAGCGATGCCGGTGCCGCGGTCGAGGCGCACCCGGAACGTGTGCGCGTCCGGGGCCGAGCCCGGCTCCGCGAAGCCCGGCAGCGGTCCGCCGTACGCCTGCGACTCCAGCCCGTAGGCCACCGCGCCGTTGAGCAGCGGGCAACAGCTGCAACGCGGCTCGTACTCCGGCAGGGTGCGCACGACCGCCTCCAGCGCCGGGCGGCCATGATGCTGCACCGCACTCAGCTCCCCGACGTCGAGGGCAGGCGGAGGCGGGCCGGTGAGCTCGTCAGCCACCCCGGCCTCCTCGGCCTCCCCGGCCTCCCCGGCCTCCTCGGCCGCCCCGCCCTCCTCGGCCGCGTACGGGTCGCCGTCGGCCAGCTCGACCGGGTCGAGCATCGCGACGAAGCGGTAGTTCTCGACCATCGGCACGGAGTCGGTCCAACGGTCGGCCAGCCGCGCGACCAACCCGTCGGCGCGCAGCACGACACCCGGCGCCGCGACCGCCGCCAGCGCCTCCTGCGCGGTGCCCGGCTCGACGCACGCACCGTCCTGCGACCAGCCGAAGACGGTGCGCGGCACCGGGTCCCGATAGCTGGCCCGCGGCACCGCGCGCCGACCATCCGACTCCTCGATGACGACCCAGTCGCCGACCGCGGTCACCGGCGGGCCGTCGTGCCCGCAGGAGACCAGCTGCCCGTCGAGGCCCTCGACCCGGTAGGCGCCCGGGCGCCGCACCCAGACCCGCCGCCACGGGGAACCGGGCTGGTCGCGCATGGTGAATCGCACACTGCGCCACAACACCCGCGACGAACGCGCCAGCGCCCGGAAATCCTCGACCTCGACCATGCCCTCCAGGGTGCCCCCCGATCCGCCGACGGCCCACTGCTTTTCCGGCGCCGGGCCGCCGGATCTCCCCGCGCGCCTCACTCGGCGCTCGCCGGCGCCTAGCCTGACGGGGTGAGTGAGGGCATCGGGCGCAGTGACGTCGAGGCGGCCTGGGAGCGGGTGCGGCCGGTCGTGCGCCGCACCCCCGTGCTGGGGCCGGAGCCCGGTGCCCGCGAGGGTCTCGGGACACTCACCCTCAAGCTCGAATTCCTCCAGCACACCGGCACGTTCAAGGCGCGGGGCGCCGCGAACCGGGTGCTCGCCGCGCAGGCCGACGGCAGCCTCGACCCGCGCGTCGGGATCGTCGTCGCCTCCGGCGGCAACGCGGGCCTGGCCAACGCGTGGGTCGCGGCCCGCCTCGGGGTGCCCGCCACGGTGTTCGTGCCGACGACCGCGCCACCGGTCAAGGTCGCGCTGCTGGAGTCGTACGGCGCGACGGTCGTGCGCGCCGGGAGCGAGTACGCCGCCGCGTTCGAGGCCGCCCAGGAGCACGTCGCCCGCACCGGCGCCGTCTACTGCCACGCCTACGACCAGCCTCAGATCGCCGCCGGCGCAGGCACGCTCGCGCTCGAACTCCTCGAGCAGGGAGGCGTCGACACCATCGTCGTCGCCGTCGGCGGAGGCGGTCTGCTCGCCGGGGTCGCCGCCGCCGTCGAGGACCTGCCGGTCGGTGTCGTCGGCGCCGAGCCGGTCACCTCGTGCGCGCTGCACGCCGCCCTGGCCGCGGGGGAGCCGGTCGACGTCGCCGTCTCCGGGGTGGCGGCCGACTCGCTCGGCGCACGGCGCGTCGGCGACATCGCGTTCGCCGTCGCGCGGCGGACGGGGGCGCTCAGCGTGCTCGTCGACGACGAGGCGATCGTCGCCGCCCGGGCGTTGGCGTGGTCGCGCTGGCGCGTCGTCATCGAACACGGCGCCGCCGCCGCCCTGGCCGCGATCACCACCGGCGCCTACCGGCCGGCACCGGACGAGCGGGTCGCCGTCGTGCTCTGCGGAGCGAACACGCATCCCACCGACCTGTGATTCCGGCCCGGAAGCGGGCACGATGGACGGGCCGCGCCCAGACGTCACGCGAGGCCCGTTCAGCGCCGAAGGGATGAGCTCATGACCATGGAATTCGCACGCCGCCGCCCGCCGGGTTCGCCGTTGCCGGGCGCGCCGCAGCACTTCTTCCTCGGCAACGACGAGGGCGAGTTCGCGCACCTGTTCGACTCCCTCGTCACCGTCAAGCTCACCGGCGACGAGACCGACGGACAGTTCGGCGTGTTCACGCTCGAGGCGCCCAAGGGCGACACGATCCCGGCGCACGCCCACGACGACGTGCACGAGATCTTCTACGTGCTGAACGGGGCCGCGCACGTGTGGATCCAGGACGGCGA
>JBDIAM010000381.1:0-3372 GCA_039812445.1 Piscicoccus intestinalis
CTCGTCCCCCTCGACGTCGACCTCGAGCTGCACTCGCTCGTGTCGCTGCCGGTGTTCCTCGCCCAACCCGTCGCGCTCCTGCTCCACGGCCTGGCCCTGCGGCCACGAGCGCTGGGCACGTGGGCGCTCCTCACCGCCGCGGTCAGCCTCATCGGCACGATCGGCCTGTTCGCCGTGACGATGCTCGCCACGTGGGGCGGCCTATTCGAGCGGGTGTCTTTGTGGCCCGCGTATCTCTGGCTGGGCGTGTTCGGCGCCCTCGCCCTGCGCCGCCGCGACGCCCGGGCCTGACTCAGCCTCAGCTCGGTCAGCTCGGGCGTAGCGCGAGTTTGCGTGCCAGCTGCGCGAGTTCGGCACGCACGTGGACGCAGGCGACATGCTCCAGGAGCCCGGTCGCGGCCTCCAGGTGGGCGCTGATGCGGCGGTCGGCCTCCGCCCGCACCCCTGCCGCGTCCATCGCGGCGACGAGTTCGGCGACCTGCGCGGGCGAGGGCGCGGGCAGGTCCGGACGCAGCCGTTCGTGCAGCAGCCCGTCGAGGAGGCGGTCGGCGCTGCCGAGCACCGTCGTCGGCTTGCGCTGCGCGAGGTCGTCGCCGACGGGCTTGCCGGTGACGTCCGGATCGCCCCAGATGCCGAGCACGTCGTCGGCCAGGGCGAACGCCAGCCCGACGTGCTCGCCGAACTCCGTGAGCCACTCCGGCGGCGCGGCGTGCGGCGCCGCGAGCAGCGCCCCCAGCTCCAGCGGCCGGGTCACCGTGTACGCCCCCGACTTCGCCGCCGCCACCCGCTCGGTGCTCGGCTGGTCGAAGCGGCCCTGGGCGGCGAACACGAGATCGAGCCGCTGGCCCTGCACGAGCTCGAGCACCGCGTCGTCCCACGCCTGCCCGACGCACGCCGGCAGCCCGCGTACCTGCCGCTGAGCGAGCGCGAACACCAGGTCGCCGGCCAGCACCGCCAGGCTCTCCCCGAACCGGGCGGCCTCGCCGAGCTCATGGTCGGCGCGGCCCCGCGCCGCCTCGTCCGGCCCCGATGGGATCGATGGCGCCGATGGCCTCGCCACCGCGAGCCGTTGCGCGACCGCTCGGTGCGCGGTCGGGGCGCCGCGACGGGTGTCCGCCTCGTCCATGACGTCGTCCTGCAGCAGCCCGAAGATGTGCAGCAGCTCCAGGGCCGATCCCAGTCGCGCGAGCTGCGGGTCGGCGACGGCCTCCTCGGCCCGCTCCCGGCAGCCGTGCTCGCACCCGGGTCCGACCGCGAGGTGACCGAGGAAGAGCACCCGGGGACGCACGAGCTTGCCCCCGGCGCGCACGAGGTCGTCGACGAGATCCTCCAGCCGGGTGCGGCGGTCGAGCACGGAGGCCGGCAGGCCGTCGGTCGTGCGCCGTCGCCCGTTCGCCGCGTACCGCAGGCTCAGCGTGATCTCCTCGCCCACCACTTCAAGAAAGCGCGCCGCATCGTCGGCGAGCGTGGCTAGCGGGGGGTCGGCGGCGCCCTCACGATGCACGGATGACATGGGCCTCCTTGTCGAAGGCGCGCGCGATCTGATCGAGCACCGCCTTCTCGATCATCGTACCGAAGAAGGGGATCTCGACGTCGAGATCGAGCTGGTAGGTCAGCGTGCTGCCGGTGGAGCCGGTGGAGCCGGTAGGGCCGGTGGGTGCCAGACGCGCGCTCACGGCCAGGGTAGTCGCCGGCACCCCCTGCAGATCGAAGGCGACATCGGCGTAGGCCGCGCCGTCCTCGTCGAGGTACCAGGCCTCCCGGCGGTGGATGCCGGGGGTGCCGGACATGGCCGAGCGCATCGACGAGGTGACCTTCGAGGGGATCCACGAGGTCGGGATGCGGCCGGTCATCGCGACGACGAGCACCGCCCCGTCGGGGGTGTCGGTCTCCAGCTCGACGACCTCGGCCTCGAGGTTGCGGTCGGCCTGGGCGCGGGCCTGGGCGACCTCGGGGCGCCCGCAGCGGCGCAGGATCTCCTCGGGCGTGCCGTCGAACGTCCAGGTCAGAGTGCGTGCGGTGGTCATCATCGCCTCCCGGTTCGAGTCAGTACTCCGGCGCGAGCGGTCAGACCGCGGGCCGTCCGCACCGTCCGGCGCAGCCGCGCCGAGGTCGGCACGCTCCAGGTGTCGTGCCCGGCGCGACCCCACCCGGCCAGCAGCTCGTTGGCGGCCTGCAGGCCCGTCGTGGCGGCCCGCTCCATGAGGGCCACTGGCAGCTCGCAGCGAATACCGTCTCCCGCGAGCATGACCCGCGGATCGGGAGTGCGCACCCCGGGACGGGCGGCCCACGGGTCGGTGCCGGCCAGCGGGCAGTCGGCGCGCACGAGCACCTCCTCGTGCACGACCCGCGCCTCGTCGAGTTCCGGGTGGAGCCGGTGCAGCTGGCCGCGCAGGTCGGCGAGGACCGCCTCGTCGGTGACGTGGTCGGGCACCGCGTAGGCGTGCAGTTCGACGACGCTGCCGCCGGTGGCGCCCGCCCAGCGGGCGGCGCCCGCCTCCATGAGGTGGATCGCCGAGACGTTGTCGAGGCGGCCGAACCCGGCGGTGCCGAGGAACGGTGCGGTGTCGGGGCGCAGCGGCGTGTCGAACCACAGCCGGTGCACGACGAAGCGGGGCGCCATCGCGCCGGCCGCCACCGCCTCGCGCCACGGCTCGTCGCCGAGCCAGCCGGCGAGCCGCTGCAGCGCCGTGCGCTCGGTGGCCAACACGACCGCGTCGACGCCGGTGACCGCGTCGCCGTCGCTCAGCGCGAGCCGCAGCCCGCGGTCGGTCTCCTCGATGGCCTGCACGGTGGTGCCGCAGCGCAGGTGCGCGCCGCGCCCGCTGAGGTAGCGACCCAGCGGCGCCCACCAGGTGGCGTCGAAGTCGTCTGCGGCGACGTCGAAGAGCAGCCCCTCGGCCGAGCCGAGGAAGTACGTGTGGAACATGCCCACGAGCTCGCCGCCGGAGAACTCCCGAGGGTCGGCGAAGAAGCTGCGGGCGAACACCTCCAGCGCCAGGTCGCGCATGCCGGGCGGAAACCGCAGGGCCTCAAGGACGTCGTGCGCGCTGACGCCGTCGTGGGCGGTGAACGTGGCCGGAAAGTCGACGTCGAGCAGGCCGAGCGCGGCGTCGACGTCGACCCGAGCCAGGTCGGCCAGCCCGAAGGATGGGCTCGACGCCACGAATCCCGTGATGTTCCACGGCGGCCGGCGGGGGATCGAGCTGAACGAGTCGCGCGAGCCGTCGGCGTGCACGAGCGGGTAGTCCTCGATCGGGCGCAGCCCGGCCAGCTCCGGGTCGATGCGCCGCAACAGCCCGCGCAGGTTGTAGTACTGGCGGAAAAAGGCGTGGAAACCGCGGCTCATCGTGGCGCGCCCGCCGGGGTCGC
>JBDIAM010000382.1:0-3358 GCA_039812445.1 Piscicoccus intestinalis
GCCTTCATGACGGCGACGCTGCGCGCCGAGGGCGTGCCCGACGCCGACGCGCAGCTGCTCTCCGACACCCTCGTCGTCGCCGAGCTCTGGGGCCACGCCTCGCACGGCGCGCTGCGGCTGCCCTGGTACATCGAGCGGTTGCGCTCGGGCGCGATGCGCACGGTCACCGACGTGGCGACCGTCACCGACTCCGGCGCGGTGGTCGTGCTGGACGGCCGGGACGGCATCGGCCAGGTCATCACCAACCACGCCGTCGACCTCGGCGTCGAGCGGGCGAAGGCCCACGGTGTCAGCGCGATCGGGGTGCGCAACTCCGGTCACTTCGGCACCGCCGCCTACTTCACCCGCCGCGCCGCCGACGCGGGCTGCGTCGCCTTCCTCGCCACCAACGCCTCGGCGGCGATGGCCGCCTGGGGTGGGCGCACGAAGACGATCGGCACCAACCCGTGGTCGATCGCCGCGCCCGCGGGCCGCCACGGCGTCGTCGTCATGGACCTCGCGAACACCGCCGTCGCCCGCGGCAAGCTCTACCTCGCCAAGGAACGCGGAACCCCGATCCCGGACGGCTGGGCCGCCGATGCCCAGGGCCACCCGACGACCGACCCGGCCGCGGGCATCGCGGGCCTCATCCTGCCGATGGCCGGCCCGAAGGGCTACGTCATCGCGTTCATGATGGACGTGCTCGCCGGCGTGCTGACCGGCAGTTCGTTCGGTGCCGACGTCGGCGGCCCCTACGAGCCCGACCGCCGCAGCGGCGCTGGCCACCTGCTGCTCACCGTCGACGTCGCGGCGATGGGCGATCCGCAGGAGTTCTCCGCCCGCATGGAGGCCCTCGTCGACCAGACTCGAGGAGGCGAGACGGCCGGGTGGGCGAGCGAGATCCTCACCCCCGGCGAGCTGGAGGACCGCAACCGCGCCCGCCACGAAAGCGAGGGCATCCTGCTGGCCGCGCACACGTGGGACTCCCTGGCGACTCTGGCGGAGCAGACCGGCACCGCGCTGCCGCCCGCCCTGGGCGCCGACAACGACTCCGGCTACTGAACTCCGACCGCGAAAGGACCAGCCATGATCGCCCTGACCGTCACCCTGCAGGTCAAGCCCGGCCACCTCGACGGCTTTCTCGACGCCATCACCGCCAACGCCGAGGCCACCTTCGCCGAGCCCGGCTGCCGCTACTTCGACATCAACCAGGCGCTCGAGGACGACCACACGTTCACGTTCTACGAGCTGTACGTCGACGAGGAGGCGGCGGCCGCGCACCGCACCTACCCGCACTTCGCCCGCTGGCGCGAGGCCGTCGGCGAGCACGTCGTGCCCGGCAGCCAGGTCAACACCCTGGCCCGCACGCTGACCCACCACGGCCCCGAGATCGACCCGCAGCCGCTCATCGGCTGACTGTCGCAACCACCCGACACAAAGGACACCAAGGAGCGGGCGTGAAGATCCTTGTCCTTCCCGGAGACGGCATCGGCCCGGAGATCACCGACGCCACCGTGCGCGTGCTGCACGCCCTCGACGAGCGCTTCGGCCTGCGCCTCGAGCTGGACACCGAGCAGATCGGGCTGGCCACCCTGGAGACCGAGGGCACGACGCTGCCGCAGCGCGTGTTGACCAAGGTGCCGCAGGCCGACGGCACGATCCTCGGACCCGTCTCCCACTTCGACTACCCGCCGCGCGCGCAGGGCGGCATCAACCAGTCCGCCGAGCTGCGGGTCGTGTTCAAGCTCTACGCCAACGTGCGCCCGTCGCGCTCGCTGCCCGGGTTCAGCGTGCTGCGCGAGCCGATGGACCTCGTCATCGTGCGCGAGAACACCGAGGGCTTCTACTCCGACCGCAACATGCACGTCGGCCCGGGGGAGTTCATGCCCGACCCCGACACCGCGATGTCGATCCGCAAGATCACCCGGCGGGCGAGCACGAGCGTCGCGCGCGCCGCGTTCGAGCTGGCCCGCACCCGCCGCCAGAAGCTGACCGTCGTGCACAAGGCCAACGTGCTCAAGCTCTCCGACGGCTTCTGGTTGGAGTGCGTGCGCGAGGTCGCCGCGGAGTACCCCGACGTCGAGCTGCGCCCGCTCATCGTCGACGCGACCGCCGCCCGGCTCGTCAAGAGCCCCGCCGAGTTCGACGTGCTCGTCACGACGAACATGTTCGGCGACATCCTCTCCGACGAGGCGAGCGAGCTGAGCGGGAGCCTGGGGCTCGGCGGCTCCATCAACGTCGGCGCCGACGTGTGCGTCGCGCAGGCCCAACACGGCTCGGCGCCCGACATCGCGGGGCAGGGCATCGCCAACCCCGTCTCGCTGATCCGCTCCGCCGGCATGCTGCTCGACTGGTTCGGCCACCGCGCCGGCCGCGACGAGCTCGTGCGGGCGGCCCGACTGCTCGACGAGCGGGTCGACGCCGTGCTCGCGGACCCCGCGACCCGCACCCGGGACCTCGGCGGAAGCTTGGGCACCGCCGAATTCACCGACGCGCTGCTCGCGCGCTTGCCGCACTGACCTGACACAAACCGCCGATCGGCCGCCTCCGGCCCCGGTCGGCCCTGCCCGAAAGACACGCTGATGACCGACCGGCACGTCCTGACCATCGACCCGTCGACCGGCGCCGAGCTGGCCCGCTACGACGCCATGACCTCGGCCCAGGTGGAGGAGACGCTCGCCGCGGCGCACACCGCCGCCGCCGACTGGGCTCGCGTCGCCCCGCAGGAGCGGGCCGCCCGGCTCACCGCCCTCGCGGCCACCCTGCGCGCCCAGGCCGAGCCGCTCGCCGCGCTGGCCACCGCCGAGATGGGCAAGCCGCTGGGCGAGTCCCGCGGGGAGGTGGAGAAGTCGGCGTTGACCGCGCAGTACTACGCCCGCACCGCCCCCGCGCTGCTCGCCGACCGTCCGGTCGAGCTGGACGGCACGAGTGGCGTCACCGCCTGGGTCGGCCAGGAGCCGATGGGCGTCGTGCTCGCGGTCATGCCGTGGAACTTCCCGATCTGGCAGGTCATGCGCGCCGCGATCCCGATCGTCACGGCCGGCAACGCGCTGCTGCTCAAGCACTCGCCCAACGTCACCGGCTCCGCGCTGGCGATGGCGCGGGTGTTCGCCGACGCCGGCTTCCCGGCGCACGTGGTGTCGGTGCTCGTGGTCGACGAGCCGGCCGTTCCGGAGACGATCGATGCGCTCATCGAGGACGATCGCGTGGCCGCGGTGACCCTCACCGGCAGCAACCGTGCCGGGGCCGCGGTCGGTGCCGCCGCCGGCCGCGCCGCCAAGCCGTCGGTGCTCGAGCTCGGCGGCTCCGACCCGTTCGTCGTGCTCGCCGACGCCGACGTCGAGGCCGCCGCCGCGGCCGGCGTGCGTGCCCGCTTCCA
>JBDIAM010000383.1:0-3356 GCA_039812445.1 Piscicoccus intestinalis
GGCGCCCAGGCCGCGGAGCCCGACCGCGTCGTGTGGGCGATCGACGGCGACGGCTGCTTCCAGATGACCAACCAGGAACTGGCGACCTGCGTCATCAACAACATCCCGATCAAGGTCGCGATCATCAACAACTCCAGCCTCGGCATGGTGCGCCAGTGGCAGACGCTGTTCTACAACGAGCGCTACTCCAACACCGACCTGCACACCGCGCACGGCGGCTCCCGGATCCCCGACTTCGTCAAGCTCGCGGAGGCCTACGGGTGTGCCGGGCTGCGCTGCGAGCGGGCCGAGGACGTCGACGACACCATCCGGCAGGCGCTGGCGATCAACGACCGGCCCGTCGTCGTCGACTTCGTCGTGTGCCGTGACGCGATGGTGTGGCCGATGGTGCCGGCCGGGGTCAGCAACGACGAGATCATGTACGCCCGCGGCGTGTCGCCGGTCTGGGATCGCGAGGAGTGAGATCTGTGAACAGCATGCACGTCCTGTCGGTGCTGGTGGAGAACAAGCCCGGCGTGCTCGCCCGCGTCGCGGCCCTGTTCTCGCGGCGGGGCTTCAACATCCACTCCCTGGCGGTCGGCCCGACCGAGCACGAGGAGATCTCCCGCATGACGGTGCTCGTCGACGCCGACGTCATGCCGCTGGAGCAGGTGACCAAGCAGCTCAACAAGCTCGTCGAGGTGCTCAAGGTCGTCGAGCTCGACCCGGACAGCACGGTCGCGCGGCGCATCATCCTCGTCAAGGTCAAGACCGAGGCGGCCACCCGCTCCCACGTGCTGGAGACGGTCGACCTGTTCCGGGCCCGGGTCGTCGACGTCTCCGCCGACTCGGTGACGATCGAGGCGACCGGCCGCGTCGAGAAGCTCGAGGCCCTGCTCGGGCTCCTGGAGCCCTACGGGGTCAAGGAGATCGTGCAGTCCGGCCTCGTCGCCATCGGCCGCGGCCCGCGCTCGATCACCGACCGCGCGCTGCGTCACTAGCCCCCCGGCGCGCGATCGACGAGCGCGCGCCGGCACCAACCATTTTCCCGTCGACAACGAAAAGAGAAGGAGCCACTCGTGGCTGAGATGTTCTATGACGACGACGCCGACCTCTCGGTGATCCAGGGCCGCAAGGTCGCGGTGATCGGGTACGGCAGCCAGGGGCACGCCCACGCCCTGAACCTGCGCGACTCGGGCGTCGACGTGCGCGTCGGCCTCGCCGAGGGCAGCAAGAGCCGGGCCAAGGCGGAGGCCGAGGGCCTGCGCGTGACCACCGTCGCCGACGCGGTCAAGGAGGCCGACGTCGTCGTCATCCTCACCCCCGACCAGGTGCAGCGCACGGTCTACGCCGAGCAGATCAAGCCGAACCTCAACGAGGGCACGGCGCTGGTCTTCGGGCACGGCTTCAACATCCGGTTCGGTTACATCCAGCCGGAGCCGGGCAGCGACGTCATCATGGTCGCCCCGAAGGGCCCGGGCCACATCGTGCGCCGCGAGTTCGTCGACGGCCGCGGCGTGCCGGTGCTGCTCGCCGTCGAGCAGGACGCCTCCGGCCACGCCTGGGACCTCGTCAAGTCGTACGGCAAGGCGCTCGGCGGCCTGCGCGCCGGCGGCATCAAGACGACCTTCCCCGAGGAGACCGAGACCGACCTGTTCGGTGAGCAGTCCGTGCTGTGCGGCGGCATGAGCCAGCTCGTCATGTACGGCTTCGAGACCCTCACCGAGGCCGGCTACCAGCCCGAGGTCGCCTACTTCGAGTGCCTGCACGAGCTCAAGCTCATCGTCGACCTCATGATCGAGGGCGGCATCGCCAAGCAGCGCTGGTCGATCTCCGACACCGCCGAGTACGGCGACTACGTCTCCGGCCCGCGCGTGATCTCCCCGCAGGTCAAGGAGAACATGCAGCAGGTCCTGTCCGAGATCCAGGACGGCTCGTTCGCCCAGCGATTCATCGACGACCAGGACAACGGGGCCAAGGAGTTCAAGGAGCTGCGCGAGAAGGGCGCCGCGCACCCGATCGAGAAGACCGGCAAGGAGCTGCGCAAGCTCATGGCGTGGATCAACACCGGAGCCGACTCCGACTACGTCGAGGGTTCTGCAGCCCGCGGCTGATTTTCTGCACGACCCCAGCGGCCCGTCTCCCGTTCGGGAGGCGGGCCGTTGCTGTGCCTGGCGCACTCTGCGTGCTGATCGAACACCGGTGAGTCCAATGGCATAAACTGCCAGTAATATCGCCAGGAGGTCCGATATGCCCACCCGAAACGTGGTCCTCAGTGACCATCAACACGACTTCGTCGAGTCGCTCGTGCGCACCGGCCGGTATCAGAACGCGAGCGAGGTGCTGCGCGAGGGGCTCCGGCTCGTCGAGCGGCGCGAACGCCGCGAGGCCGCTCACCTCGAGGCCTTGCGCAGCGCCCTGCACGTCGGCTGGGACGACGCCGCCTCCGGGCGGTTCACCGAGGTCGATATCGACGAGCTCGACGACTACCTCGCCCGCCTCGGCGATCGTGCGTCCGCACCGCGCGAGTGATGTCGCGACGCATCCGATTTACCGCGGCGGCGGAGGACGACATCGTCGCCATACTGCAGTGGTCGCAAGAGCATTTCGGGAACGACGCGGCAGACCACTACCGTTCCCTGATCGCAACCGCCGTGCGCGACATCGCCGACTCCGACACGCTGGAGTCGTTGGCTCGCCCGGAACTCGGCGAGGGCGTTCATGCGTGGCACCTGCGTCGAAGCCGGTCCGACAGCGATGTGCGAAGGCCGCGGCATGTGGTGTTCTTCCGTCGCGAGGTTGGGGTTGTCGTCATCGGTCGAGTTCTGCACGAATCCATGGACCTGGCGCGCCATCTCGAGGAAATGTCCTGGGACTAGCCGCTGTCTGTCCCGTATCGCGCCGGCGGGCGGCCGGCTCGGCCAGGTGCTTGCCGGGTTCCCTTCCATGCGGGTGAGGGTGAGTGGGTAGGCTGCCGACGAGCGTGGGGCGTCGACCGGTGCCCCCGTCGTGATCGGCCGACAGGGCCGACTCACCGACAGCGACGGCGATCGGAGACGACTCATGGAGCACACCGCCCGGCTCGAATTGGATGGCCGGTCCCACGACCTGCCGGTCGTCGAGGGCACTGAAAACGAACTCGCGATCGACATCAGCAAGCTGCGCTCGGAGACCGGGTACATCACCCTCGACGACGGGTACGGCAACACCGGCTCATGCAAGTCGGCGATCACGTTCATCGACGGCGACAAGGGCATCCTGCGCTACCGCGGCATCCCCATCGAGGAGATCGCCGGCCGTAGCTCGTTCATGGAGACGGCCTGGCTCATCATCTTCGGCAAGCTGCCCACGGTCGAAGACCGGGAGCGGTTCCGCCA
>JBDIAM010000384.1:0-3352 GCA_039812445.1 Piscicoccus intestinalis
GCCCTGCCACCCGGCTCCGCGGACCGCCGGTGGGCCGAGGAGTACGGCCCGGCCGGCACCGGCTCCCTGCTCGCGGTGCCGCTCGGGCTGGGGGACCGCGCGATCGGCGTCGCCCTCGTGCGCGGCGCGGCCCGACGGTGGAACAGCGTCGAGACGGCGTTCGTGCAGCACATCGTCGGCGAGATCACCCGCCTCGTCATGCTCGCCACCGTCGAGCGCCAGCAGGCCGAGCACGTGAGTCGCCTCGAGGCGTTGGACCGGCAGAAGGACGCCTTCATGGCGACGGTCAGCCACGAGCTGCGCACGCCGCTGACCAGCATCTCCGGTTACGTGGAGATGCTCTCCGACGACGCCGGCGGCGGCGGCCTGAGCGACCCCCAGCGGCAGATGATCGAGGTCATCGGGCGCAACACCGACCGGCTGCGCGACCTCATCGAGAACCTCATCGTGCTCAACGAGCTCGACGCCACCGACCTGCCGCCGCACGCGCCGTTCGTGTGCCTCGGCGAGGTGGTGCGCGAGGTCGCCGACGCGCTGACGGCGGGGGCCGAACAGGCGGGGGTCACGGTCTCCCGCGAGCCGGGCGCCGACCTGTGGACCCGCGGCGACCGGGCGCAACTCACCCGGGCGCTGGCCAACCTCGCCTCGAACGCGGTGAAGTTCTCGCCCCGCGGCGGCCGGATCACCCTGTCCGCTCGCCCGAGCGCAGACGGTACCCACGTCGAACTCGGGTGCGCCGACACCGGCATGGGCATCCCGGCCGATGAGACCGAGCACCTGTTCACGCGATTCTTCCGCGCCAGCAACGCCACCCGCGCGCAGATCCAGGGCAGCGGGCTGGGGTTGGTCATCGTGCGCGGCATCGCCGAACGCCACGGCGGCACCCTGGCGGTCCACTCCGTGGAGGGCGTCGGCACCACGGCGACGATGAGCGTTCCGAGGGCCGACGCGCCCGCCTCCGCCGAGCCGGTCGATCCCCCACCTCGGGTGACCGCGACCGCCGCCGAGCCGTGACCTCCGCGCCGATTCGAAGGCGATTTGGGCACGGCTCGACGCAGTGGAATAATTGCCGGTCGGCCACCGGTTCACGCATCCGATCGTCACGCCGCCCGCACGGCGGTCGGCCTGTCATCAGGCCCAGTGACGCAGCGACCCGGAGGATCCGCGACCCGAGGAGACATCCCGTGCAGAAGAACATCCACCCCGACTACGTCCTCACGACCGTGACGTGTACCTGCGGCAACACCTTCCAGACCCGCAGCACCGCCACCTCGGGGCGCATCAACGCCGACGTGTGCAGCCAGTGCCACCCGTTCTACACCGGCAAGCAGAAGATCCTCGACACCGGTGGTCGGGTCGCCCGCTTCCAGGCGCGGTACGGCAAGAAGGCCGCCAAGTAGCGTCATCGCCGCCGGCCCACCGCACTCCTTCCCGGAGGCGGTGGGCCGGCGTCGTTCGTCTCCGCCCGTCCGCCCTCTGGAGCTCAGGAGCCCCGCGATGACCGCCGCCGCCACCCTCGATTCCGCTCGCGCGCTCGTCGACGAGTACACGGCGCTGGAGGGTCGGCTCGCCGACCCCGACGTGCTCGGCGACGCCACCGCGCTGCGCCGGATCAACAAGCGGTACGCGGCGCTCGCGCCCACCGTCGCGGTCTACCGCGAGGCCGCCCGGCTGCGCGACGACCTCGAGGCCGCCCGCGAGCTCGCCGCCGACGACGACTCGTTCGCCGACGAGGTGCCCGGCCTGGAGGCCGACCTCGCGGAGGCGGTCGAGCGGCTGCGGCGGCTGCTGCTGCCCCGCGACCCCGACGACGACCGCGACGTCATCCTCGAGATCAAGGCCGGTGAGGGCGGTCAGGAGTCCGCGCTGTTCGCCGGTGACCTCGTGCGGATGTACCTGCGCTACGCCGAGCGGCGCGGCTGGGCGTGCGAGGTGCTGGAGGCCACCGACTCCGACCTGGGCGGGTACAAGGACGCGCGGATCGCGGTGAAGGCCAAGGGGGTTCCCGGACCGGGCGAGGCGCCCTGGGCCCGGTTGAAGTACGAGGGCGGGGTGCACCGCGTGCAACGCGTGCCGGTCACCGAGAGCCAGGGGCGCATCCACACCTCGGCGGCCGGGGTGCTCGTCATGCCCGAGGTCGACGACCCCGACGAGGTCGAGATCGGCCCGAACGACCTGCGCGTCGACGTCTACCGCTCGTCGGGCCCCGGCGGGCAGAGCGTCAACACCACCGACTCCGCGGTGCGCATCACGCACCTGCCGACCGGCATCGTCGTCTCCTGCCAGAACGAGAAGAGCCAGCTGCAGAACAAGGAGTCGGCGCTGCGGGTGCTGCGGGCCCGGCTCCTGCAGATCGCGCGCGACGAGGCCGACGCGCAGGCCTCGCAGGCGCGCCGCAGCCAGGTGCGCACCGTCGACCGCAGCGAACGCATCCGCACCTACAACTTTCCCGAGAACCGGATCGCCGACCACCGCACCGGCTTCAAGGCCTACAACCTCGACACCGTGCTCGACGGCGAACTCGACCCCGTCGTGGCGTCGGCCCTCGACGCCGACGAGGCGGCCCGCATGGCGGCGCTGTCCGAAGGGTGAGCGGCCCGTCTCGCCCGGAGCCGGGTTCGCCTACTCCACGGGCCTCGACCGACCTGCGCGGGGCGCTGCGGGCCGCCACCCGCCGGCTCGCCGACGCCGGCGTGCCGAGCCCGGCCGCCGACGCCGCGCTGCTGGCCGCGCACGCGCTCGGTGTCGAGGTCTCCGAGCTACACCGGCGCGCCCCGCTGGGCGCCCCCGCGCCCGACGGCCTCGACGCCCTCGTCGCCTGGCGCGCCCAGCGGGTGCCGCTGCAGCACCTCACCGGCCACGCCCACTTCCGGCGCCTCGACCTGCGCGTCGGCCCAGGCGTCTTCGTCCCGCGCCCCGAGACCGAGGTGCTCGTCGACCTCGCCCTGCGCGACCTGGCGCGCCCGGCGAGCGAACGGGGCGGCGCCGCAGACGACGACGGCCCGCTCGTCGTCGACCTGTGTACCGGCTCCGGGGCGATCGCGCTGGCGATCGCGCAGGAGCACCCCGGCTCCCGGGTCGTGGCGGTCGAACTCGCGCCCCCGGCCGCGGACTACGCCGCCGCGAACATCGCCCGCGCCGGACTGGACGTCGAGCTGCGCCGCGGCGACGCGGTCGACGCGTGCCCCGACCTCGAGGGGCTCGTCGACCTCGTGGCCAGCAACCCGCCGTACGTGCCCGACGATGCGGTGCCGATCGACCCCGAGGTGCGCGACCACGACCCGGCGGCGGCGCTGTACGGCGGCCCGGAGGGCATCGAGCTGCCGCTGCGCATCGCCGGCCGCGCCGCCAC
>JBDIAM010000385.1:0-3344 GCA_039812445.1 Piscicoccus intestinalis
GGCGTCGCGTGGTACCTGTCGACGCTGCCCGACGACGCGACCCTGCGCGACCTGCTCGCCGAGGTGCTCGCCGGGGCGGGCGTGCCGGCCGAGGCGCTGCCCGACGGCGTCGAGCGCGTGCGCCGCGTCGGCGCCGGCGGCTCCTGGCTGTTCGTGCTCAACCACTCCACCGAGCCGGTGCGGGTGGCCGCCTCCGGCCGCGACCTCGTCGCCGGAGCCGATGTCACCGGCTCCCTCGAGCTCGCGGCCGGGGCCGTGGCGGTCGTCGCTGAACGCTGACGCCTCAGCGGCGGGCGACGAGCAGCACCGCGTGCTGGCTCCCGTCGGGAGCGATGGCCGAGGCGCCGATGTCGCCGTTGTTCGCGATGTCGGTGGGCCATAGCTGCCAGCCGTCGGGGATGTCGGCGACGCCCTTGAGGTTGTAGGCGACCCCGCGGTCGGCGACCGCGGGCAGGTACCCGCCCCCGGTGTAGCGCAGGCCGACGACGCGACCGGAGTCGTTGACGCGCTGGGCCTCGAAGCCGGAGCCCTTGGCGAGCGGCCGGGCGGTCGCGCCGCGGCGCAGGACGAGGGAGACACCCTGCCGGGAGGCGATGATGTGCGTGCCGTCGGGCGAGATGTCGCCGCCGTACGCGGTGACCGGCGGGGTGGCGATCGAGCGGGACAGGCGGGTGCTGGCTTTGGCCCACGAAGCGATCGACCGGCTGTTCGACCCGACGACGATGCCGGTGTTCGACAGCGCCCACGGGTAGCCGGCGTCCTTGACCTGATCGTGCAGCACAACCCCGCCGGAGGCGGGCCAGTACGCGCCCTTGGCGACCGGGTGCTTGTCCGAGCCCCCGAACACGCTGCCGATGACGTCGCCGCGGTCGTTGAGCTCCATCGGAGCCGGGGTCAACCCCTTGGGAGTCGGCAGCTGCCGCACCCGACCGCGGGCGTCGACGACGAAGGCGCGCTCCCTGCCCTTGCACGTGCCGGACGCCAGCACGGCGCGGGATGCGTTGACGTCCTGCACGCCGGTGAGCGTGCAGCCCGACGAGCGCGGCAGGCGCACCCGCCCGAGCGAGCCGGAGCGATCGAGCAGGGCGAAGCGCGGGCGATCGGCTTCCTGCTCGGTCGTCATCACGGCGACGATCCCGCTGCTCGACATGCCGAGGACGAAGATGCCGCCCGATCCGACGCCGCCGGGCATCGAGCGGTCCAGCACGGTGAAGCGGTAGCGGGGTTTGGCGGCGGCCTGCGCCGCGCCCGCCTCGACCCCGCTCGTCTCGGCGCCGGCCGCGGCGCGGTGGATGACCTGACCATTAGACACACTGTTGTGTGCGGTACTGGCCGTTGCCGGGGCCGCCGCCAGGGCGGTGGCACCGGTGACCGCCGCGACGACGGCCAGCGTGACGGGCGCGCGAAGAATGGTGCTGCTCATGATGTCCCCCTGATGTCGATATCGCGGTCCCACCCGCGATGTCGTCATGGTGCGCGCACCCCGCGCCCCGGGCCTGAGCACAACAGCTCAACTCACCCCGAATCCTTCTCGGGAGGACGACGGGCCGCTTACGGCTGCAGCCGAACTCCGACGGAGACCAGGAGCGCGCGCAGGTCCCCGGCGCCGGCCGTGCGCTCGTGCCACAGGGCGACGATCCCGAGCCGGGCGGCGGCCTCGACGTTGACCTGCAGGTCGTCGATGAACGCCACCTCGTGCGCGGGCAGCTGCAGGCGCGCCAGCACGGTCTCGAAGTACTCCGGCTCCGGCTTGGCCGCCCGCAGGTCGCAGGAGAAGAACGCCCAGTCGACGATGTCGCCGTAGCCGATCCGCATCATGATGTCGCGGCGGTAGGCGTGCTGATTGCTCGCCAGGTAGGTGGCCAGGCCGGCCGCGCGCACGTCGCGCACGACCTGCCAGGCACCCTCGTCGGGACGGATGTTGTCCCACAGCGACACCAGCTCGTCGACGCGGTGCTCACCGAGGCCGTACTGCTCAGCGAGCCGGGTCATGCCGTCGCGCAGGCTCTCCTGCCCGCGCAACGCCGGCATCTCGGCGCGCCACAGATCCTCCCGGAACGCCTCGGCCGCGTCGCCGGTGACGGCGGCCACCGCGTCGAGCCGCTCGAACCACCCGTTCCGGGCGTACTGCAGCACGCCGTCGGCGTCGAAGAGCACCGCCTTGATCTGCCCGGGTGGTACAACCTGCTGCGCGGGCGTCGGCTCGCTCATCAGCTCTGCACCGGCGCCACCGCCGAGGTGTCCTGCGAGCCCTTCGCGGGCTTCTCGGGCTTGGCGTCGACCCCCGCCTCCTTGCGCTGGGCGGCGGTGATCGGGGCCGGCGCGTCGGTCAGCGGGTCGTAGCCGCCGCCGGACTTGGGGAAGGCGATGACGTCGCGGATCGACTCATACCCGCCGAGCAGCATGACGATCCGGTCCCAGCCGAAGGCGATGCCGCCGTGCGGCGGGGCACCGTAGGCGAAGGCGTCGAGCAGGAAGCCGAACTTGGCCTGCGCCTCCTCCTCGCTCAGGCCCATCACCTGGAACACCCGCTCCTGCACGTCGCGGCGGTGGATACGGATCGAGCCGCCGCCGATCTCGTTGCCGTTGCACACCATGTCGTAGGCGTAGGCGAGCGCGGAGCCTGGGTCGACGTCGAACGTGTCGAGGTACTCGTCCTTGGGCGAGGTGAACGCGTGGTGCACCGCGGTCCAGGCGCCGGAGCCGACGGCCACGTCACCGGCCGCGACGGCCTCCCCGGCCGGCTCGAACAGCGGGGCGTCGACGACCCACAGGAAGCTCCACGCGTCGGCGTCGATGAGGTCGCAGCGCTTGCCGATCTCCAGGCGGGCCGCGCCGAGCAGGGCGCGCGCGGACTTGGCCGCGCCGGCTCCGAAGAAGACGCAGTCGCCGGGGTTCGCGCCGACGTGCGCGGCCAGGCCGGCGCGTTCGGTCTCCGAGAGGTTCTTGGCGACCGGGCCGCTCAGCTCGCCTCCCTCGCCGACGAGCACGTAGGCCAGGCCCTTGTGCCCGCGCTGGCGGGCGAACTCCTGCCAGCCGTCGAGGGTGCGCCGCGGCTGGGAGGCGCCGCCGGGCATGACGACCGCGCCCACGTAGTCGGCCTGGAACACCCGGAACGGGGTGTCCTTGAAGTAGTCGGTGCAGTCGACGAGTTCGAGGTCGAAGCGCAGGTCGGGCTTGTCGGTGCCGTACCGGGCCATCGCGTCGGCGTACGTCAGCCGCGGGAACGGGGTCGGCAGTTCGACGCCGATGAGCCGCCAGATGCGCTGCACGATCTGCTCGCCGAGTTCGATGATGTCGTCTTCGGTGACGAAGCTCATCTCGATGTCGAGCTGGGTGAACTC
>JBDIAM010000386.1:0-3344 GCA_039812445.1 Piscicoccus intestinalis
CCGCAGCGGGCGACGTTGAGGATCGCCGAGCGGGTCCAGGCCTCGTAGTCGGCGTAGGCCGCGTCGACCCGGCCCTGCGCCTCGATGTAGGCGGCGTAGTCGGCGAGCACCATGAACCGGTCGTTGTTGAGCAGGTCGCCGACGACCGTCCACGCCTTGGAACCGTCGCGGTCGGTGAGCGCGCCGCTGGCGATGAGGTCGATGGCGCGGCGCAGGTCCTCGTTGCCCTCGTAGAACGAGCGCGGCACGTAACCCTGCTCACCGAGCGCCGCGACCTCCGGCTCGCTCATCCCGAACAGGAAGAAGTTGTCGTCGCCGACGAGTTCGCGGATCTCGACGTTGGCGCCGTCGTCGGTGCCGATCGTCAGGGCGCCGTTGAGGGCGAACTTCATGTTGCCGGTGCCGGAGGCCTCCTTGCCGGCGAGCGAGATCTGCTCCGAGAGGTCGGCGGCCGGGATGAGCTTCTCGGCGAGCGTCACGTTGTAGTTCGCCGGGAAGGCGACCGTGAGGATCTCGTTGAAGCGGTCGTCGGCGTTGATCGTCTTGGCCACCGCGTTGATGAGGGCGATGATCTCCTTCGCCATGAAGTAGCCCGGCGCCGCCTTCGCGCCGAAGACGAAGGTGCGCGGCGTCACCTGCTCGGGGGTCAGACGGCCGGTGCTCAGGCCCTCGTACAGCGTGACGATGTGCAGCAGCTTGAGCATCTGGCGCTTGTACTCGTGCAGCCGCTTGACCATGACGTCGATCATCTGGCCCTGCGGCAACGCGAAGTTGTCGCGCGTGATGAGCAACTCGCGCAGGCGGCTCTTGTTGGCCTCCTTGACCTCGCGGAACCGCTGCCGGAACGCGGCGTCGTCGGCGTACGGCTCGAGCTCGCGCAGTCGCTCCAGATCGGTCTCCCAGCCCTCGCCGATGGTCTCGGTGATGAGGTCGGACAGGCGGCCGTTGGCCAGGCGCAGGAACCGGCGCGGGGTGATGCCGTTGGTGACGTTGGTGAACTTCTCCGGCCACATCTCGCTGAAGTCCGGCAGCACCTTGTCGCGCAGCAGCTGGGAGTGCAGCTCGGCGACTCCGTTGACCTTCGTGCCGACGACCGTCGCCAGGTAGGCCATCCGCACCGCGCGGGGGTTCTCCTGGATGATCGACATGCGCCGCACCCGGTCTTCGTCGCCGGGGAATCGTTCGCGCACCGACTCCAGGAACTCGTCGTTGATGCGGTAGATGATCTCCAGGTGGCGCGGCAGCAGCCGGCCGAGGATGTCGACCGACCACACCTCGAGCGCCTCGGGCAGCAGCGTGTGACACGTGTACGCGAAGCAGCGGCTCGTGATGTCCCACGCCTCGTCCCAGGCCATGCCGTACTCGTCGACGAGCAGGCGCATGAGCTCGGGGATCGCGATGACCGGGTGGGTGTCGTTGAGCTGCCAGATGATCTGGTCGGGCAGCGTGTGCAGGTCGAAGTCGTCGGGCAGCGTCTGCTCGATGTAGTCCTTCAGCGACGCGGCGACGAAGAAGTACTGCTGCTGCAGGCGCAGCTCCTTGCCCTGCGGGGTGGAGTCCTCCGGGTAGAGCACCTTGGTGATGTTCTCCGCGAAGGTCTGCGCGCGCACCGCCTCCTCGTAGTCGCCGGAGTTGAAGATGTGCAGGTCGAACTCGCGGGTCGCGCGCGCCGACCACAGCCGCAGCGTGTTGGCGACGCCGTTGCGGTAGCCGGGCACCATGAGCTGGTACGGGATGGCCTGCACGTTCCAGCCGGGCAGCCACCGGGTGCGCTCCTGCCCGTCCTGCGTCGTGGTCTCGGTGTGGCCGCCGAAGTGGATCTCGACGGCGCGGTCCGGCAGCGGGAACTCCCACGGGCTGCCGAGGAACAGCCAGGAGTCGGGCCGCTCGACCTGGCGGCCGTCGACGAACGTCTGGCGGAACATGCCGTACTCGTAGCGGATGCCGTAGCCGATGGTCGGCACGTCGAGGGTGGCCAGGGAGTCGACGAAACACGCGGCGAGCCGGCCGAGGCCGCCGTTGCCCAGGCCCGGTTCGACCTCCTGCGCGCGCAGGGCGTCGATGCTGATGCCGCACTGATTCATCGCCTCACGGGCGATGTCGTACAGGTCGGCGGCGAGCAGGGAGTTGCCCAGCTGCCGGCCCAGCAGGTACTCGGCGGACAGGTAGCCGACCATCTTCGAGGGGGCGGCGCGGCGGCGACGGGCGGTGTTCATCCAGTCCGTCATGAGGTAGCGGCGCACGGTCATCGCGAGCGCGAGGTACTGGTCGTTGATGGTGGACCGCGGCAGGGCGACGCCCTGGACGTAGTTGAGGTTCTCCAGGAACTCCTCGACGAACGCATCGACGGTGCGGTCGGCCGGGACCGCGGCACGCAGCGCCAGCGGGTGGGTCGGTTCGTGGGCGGGGCCCTTGAACCGCATCGACATCTCAGGTGTCTCGTCCTGCGTGTGGATCGGGCTCTGGTCCTGCTGCTGGGTCATGCCGTGCCTTCCAGAGTCGGGTGCATGCCTCCATGGTGGAGGCCCCATGGGGCGTGAAAGCGGGGGAGGTCGGGACAACTTGTCACGCGTCTGATCGCGGCACAAGGTCCCGAACGGGGCGGGCGTCGGTGACGGCCCCATCAGACATCATCGGCCGTCGATGCGACGGGGTGACGACCGGCTCCCGAATTTGCGGTGTCCACGGCTCGGGACGCTGACATGCTGCGGCCATGACGACCTCTTCTGTGCCCTCTTCGGCGGCCTCTTCCGGTGCGTCTCGTTCCTCCGGCGGCTCGGGCACGGCGGGTGCCGGCGACCGGTTGACGCGGCATCCGGAGCGCGGCAGCAGCGAGCGCGCCGACCTCGACGCGCTGCTCGACTCGCAGTGGTACGGCACGCTGTCGACGGTGACCGCCGACGGTCGGCCCTGGGTGGTGCCGATGCTGTACGCGCGCGACGGGGACCGGCTCCTCGTGCACGGCTCGACGGGAGCCGGTGCGCTGCGGGCCGTCGCCGCGGGCGCCCCCGCCGTGCTGTCCGTGATGTCGGTGCAGGGGCTGGTCGTCGGGCACACGACGTTCGAGTCGTCGGTGAACTACCGGTCGGCGAGCGTGCGCGGGGAGTTGCGACGGCTGGCCGGCGACGAGCAGGCGCAGGCCTTGGACCGGCTCTCGGAGACGCTCATCCCGGGACGCACGGGCGAGGTGCGCGCGATGACCCGCCGAGAGCTCGCGGCGACGCTCGTCTCCGCGCTCGACATCGTCGACGGGTCGTGGCTGTACAAGGCCCGGGCGGGGTGGCCGAGCGACGCCGCCGACTCCGACAGCGTCGCGCACCCGAGCTGGGCGGGCATCGTGCCGG
>JBDIAM010000387.1:0-3341 GCA_039812445.1 Piscicoccus intestinalis
GCACCTGCACCGGCACCGCCTCCAATCCGCACGAGAGCCTGTGCCATCGGCCTGGACCGCCCGGCTGCCGCGAAACCGACTCCGCGGAGCGGGTTCGGCGGCAGCCGGCAGGTCCGGTCTCGGCCACCGAGACCGCCCATCCACACCCCGAGACCGAGGCGGAGCCGGACGGCTGACGGCCACCGCGCCCAGGCCGTTCGCCGCCAGCCCGATGCGCAAAGTTTGGCCAAGTGGCCAAACTTTGCCACACTAGAGCCTGCCGACGCCCCGGCGCGCTCGCGCCTGGAGGCCCCCGAACCGACTCCCGAAGGTGACCTGTGTCCGCCGCCCGCCGCTGGTCCGCGCTCGCCGTGCTCGCGCTGCCGGTGCTGCTCATCAGCATCGACATGAGCGTGCTCGGCATCGCCGTACCCGCGCTCAGCGCCGATCTGCAGCCCAGCTCCACCCAGCTGCTGTGGATCATCGACCTGTACTCGTTCCTGCTCGCCGGTCTGCTCGTGCTCGCCGGCAGCCTCGGCGACCGCTTCGGCCGCCGGCTGCTGCTGCTCATCGGGGCCCCCGCGTTCGGGCTCGCCTCGGTGCTGGCGGCCTTCGCGACGAGCCCGGAGATGCTCATCGCCGCTCGCGCCCTGCTCGGCGTCGGCGGCGCCACGCTCATGCCGTCCACGCTCGGCCTGCTGCGCACGATCTTCCCCGACCGGCGCGAGCGTCGCACCGCCATCGCCGTGTGGGCCACGGCCTTCTCCGGCGGCGCCGCGCTCGGCCCGGTGCTCGGGGGAGTGCTGCTCGAACACTTCTGGTGGGGCTCGGTCTTCCTCATCAACGCCCCGGTCATGGTCGTCTTCCTCGCGGCCGCGGTGTGGCTGCTGCCCGAGTCGAAGGACCCGACTCCCGGACCTTTCGACATCCCCTCGGCGCTGCTGTCGATCGCCGGTCTGCTGCCGGTCGTCTATGCCCTGAAGTCCGGTGTGCGCCAACCGAGCTGGACCGCCTTGGCCGCCCTCGTCGTCGGCCTGGCGCTGCTCGTGGTCTTCGTCCGCCGCCAGCGCCGCCTGGCCCACCCGATGATCGACGTCGGCCTGTTCGCCCGTCCGGGCTTCTCGGCGGCGGTGCTCACCAACGTCATCGCGGTCTTCAGCATGCTCGGGGCGCTGTTCTTCTTCCCGCAGTACCTCATGCTCGTGCAGGGCATGGGCTCGGCCGAGGCGGGCCTGTGGCTGCTGCCGCTGGCCGTCGCCACGGTCGCCGGCACGTTGACGTCGCCGCAACTGGCCAAGGTGCTGCCGGTGCGCATCGTCATCGTCATCGGGCTCGTGCTCGTGGGCGTCGGATTCGTCGTCGCCACCGGGCTCGATGCCGGCGTCGGCGTCACCACGTTCGCCGTCGCCTCCATGCTCATCGGTGTCGGCGCCGGGCTCGCCGAGACCCTCACCAACGACGTCATCCTCACGACCGCGCCGCCCGCCCGCGCCGGGGCCGCCGCCGCGATCTCGGAGACGGGGTACGAGTTCGGCGGGGCGATGGGCACCGCGGTCCTCGGCACGATCGGCATGGCCGTCTACGCCCGCGGCCTCGCCGCGCTCGAGGGGCTGCCGGGACTGCCCGCCGCCGACCTGACCTCCGCTCAGGAGACGCTCGGCGCCGCCCACGACCGGGCCGCGCACCTGCCGGAGCCGGTGGGCTCGGCCCTGCGGGACGCCGCCTCCGCGGCCTTCGTCACCGGCATGGACACCGTCGCCCTCGTGTGCGCGATCGTCATGCTCGGCGCCGTCGTCATCGCCTGGCGCGGCCTGGCCGTGCCCGCCGTCGACGGCGCCACCGCCGACCGCGCCACCGAGGACGCCGGCCGCGCTTCGACCGACCGCGCCGACCGCGCCACCGAGGACGCCGGCCGCGCTTCGACCGACCGCGCCGACCGCGCCCACGCCGATGCCGACCGCACCGACGCCGCCGACGCCGGCCGCGCTGCGACCGACCGCGCCAACCGCGCCGAGGCTCCCGCCCGGACCGACTCGGCGACGAGCCTGTGACCGGCTCCCCGCGCCGCCGGCAGGTGCCGGTCGCGCAGCGCCGCGCGCAACTGGCCGACGCGGCGCTGCGCGTCATGAAACGCGACGGCGCCTGGACGGTGACGACGCGCGCGGTGGCCGCCGAGGCGGGGGTGCCGCACGGGTCGGTGCACTACGCGTTCACGACGAAGGAGGCGCTGCTCGAGGCGGTCATCGCCGCCGACACCGAGCACGCGATCGCCTACCTCGACGCCGCCGCCGCGCGGTCCGGTACCCCGGCGCAGGCGCTGGCCGCGGCCACCGGGGCGTACGCGAACGCCGTCCGCTCCGACCCCGAGACCGAACTCGTCCTGCAGGAACTCACGCTTATGGCCGCGCGCGAACCGCGGCTGCGCGAACTCATGACCCGCTCGCACGAGACCTACCGCGCGGGCACGAAGGCGCTGCTGACCGAGCTGGCCCGCCGCCACGAGGCGCGCTGGGACGCGCCGGTCGACGTCATCGCCGACCACCTGCTCGGGGCGCTCTTCGGCGCGGGCAGCATGTGGCTCGTCGAGCGCGACGACGCCCGGTTCGACGCGGCCCTCGCCGACCTGGCCCGCGCCACCGCCGCCCGATTGATCGATGGCGAGGGGGCCGCCGCGGCGGACGGCGGGCGAGCGGGCCGCTGAGGCCGACGCGGGCGCGGCTCCCGACCGGTCATGACCCCGGCGTGAGCACCACCTTGACGCAGCCGTCCGACTTCGCCTGGAACAGCTCGTAGCCGCGGGCCGCCTCCGACAGCGGCAGCCGATGCGTGGCGAGCTCCTCGACGCCGAACGCCGGTGACTCCCGCAGGATCTGCAGCAGTTCATCGCTCCACCGGCGCACGTTCGCCTGCCCCATGCGCACGGTCAGCTGCCGGTCGAACATGTCCATGAGCGGCATCGGGTCGACCATGCCGCCGTACACCCCCGACACCGAGACGGTGCCCCCGCGGCGGGCCGACAGCAGCGACGCGTGCAGGGCCGCGAGCCGGTCGATCCCGACCTTCTGCACGGCGAGCCGGGCCAGCGGACCGGGGAGCTTGCCGGTTCCGGCGATCGCGAAGCCCGCGGCGGTGTTGAGGGCCGACCCGTGTGCCTCCATGCCGACCGCCTCGACGACCCCGTCGGCGCCGCGCCCCTGCGTGAGCTCGCGGACCGCCGCAGCGGCGTCCTTGACCGTGCGCAGGTCGACGGTCTCCACACCGAATCGCCGCGCCAGCTCGAGACGCTCGTCGACGAGGTCGACGCCGATGACGCGCTGCGCGCCGAGGTGGAACGCGCAGCGCGCGGCGAGCTGGCCCACCGG
>JBDIAM010000388.1:0-3337 GCA_039812445.1 Piscicoccus intestinalis
CGCGAGCACGAGTGGGACTCGCGCTGGTGGAGCCCGATCATCAACGCCGAGCACCTGCAGATGCGCGAGACCGCGGCGATCATCGACCTGTCGGCGTTCGCGATCTTCGACATCGCCGGGCCGGGCGCGCTGGCCTCGGTGCAGCGCATCTGCGTCGCGCAGATGGACGTGAAGATCGGGCGCGTCGTCTACACCCCGGTGCTCGACGAGCGCGGCGGCTTCCGCTCCGACCTCACGGTCATGCGCCTGGCGCACGACCGGTTCCGCGTGGTGACCGGCGGCGCGCACGGCATGGTCGACAAGAAGTGGTTCGAGGACCGTCTCGTCGACGGCGCCTCGCTGACCGACCTGACCAGCTCGTTCACGACGATCGGCCTGTGGGGTCCGAAGGCGCTGGAGATCCTCTCCTCGGTCACCGACACCGACGTCTCGCCGGGCGCGTTCCCGTTCGGCACGTGCCGGGAGATCGAGGTCGGCAACCTGTCGGTGCTCGCCTCGCGCATCTCCTACGTCGGCGAGTTCGGCTGGGAGCTGTACGTGCCGATCGAGACCGGCGCGGCGCTGTGGAGCCGGCTGCTGGAGGCGGGCCAGCCGCACGGCCTCATCCCCGCCGGCATCGGCGTCTACGCGACCACCGGTCGCCTCGAGAAGGGCTACCGCGCCTACGGGTTCGAGTTGGACTCCGAGCGCACGCTGCGCGAGACCGGGATGACCCGCAAGAAGTACAAGGACGCCGACTTCATCGGCAAGGAGGCGGTGCTCGCGCAGGAGGCGCAGGAGCCGGCGGCCGTGCTGTGCACGCTGACCGTCGACGACCACACCTCGGCCTCCGGGGTGAAGCGGTACATGCTCGGCGGGGAGCCGATCCGCACCCGCGACGGCGGTGAGCTGACCGACGGTCACGGCCACCACCCGTACGTGACGGCGGCAGGCTCGGTGCCGAGCCTGGGCAAGCACCTGCTCATGGCGTTCCTGCCGCCGGACCAGGCGAGCGTCGGCAACCAGCTCGCGGTCTCCTACATGGAGGAGCTGTACCCGGTGACGGTGCTGACGAACGACGCGACCCCGCCGTTCGACCCGGACAACGAGCGCGTCAAGCGGCCGGCGCTCTGATCTTGTCTTCGACACGTACTACAAGGAGTGAGCCATGACCAACGTGCTCGTGTGCGTCAAGCGGGTGCCTGACGCGACGGGTGAGGTGGTGCTGACCGCCGACGGCTCCCGCGTGGACGGTCGCTACGGCGGCTACACGATGAGCGCGCACGAGGAGTGCGCGATCGAGATCGCCGCGCAGGTCTCCGGGGGTGGCACCGTCACGGTGCTGACCCTCGGCGGCGAGGAGAGCGTCGAGCAGTTGCGCTCGGCGCTGGCCGTCGGGGCGACCGACGCGGTGCGCATCGACGCCGACGCCGACGCGTTCGGGCCGGCCGACGTGGCCGAGGCGATCGCGGAGGTCGTGCGGTCTCGGGCCGACGCCGGCACCACGTACGACCTCGTGCTGCTCGGCAACGACGCGGCCGACACCGGCGACTTCCAAGTCGGTATCCGGCTGGCGTACCTGCTGGACCGGCCGGTCGTGGCGGGCGCGCAGACCGTCGAGGCTTCGGGCTCCGGCGTGACGATCAGCGTCGACACCGCCGAGGGCACCGAGATCTACGACGTCTCGCTGCCCGCGGTCGCGACGGTGCTCGAGGGCGGGGTCTCCCCGAAGTACCCGTCGATCACCGGCAAGATCAAGGCGAAGAAGGCGCCGCTGGAGACGGTGACGACCGCGGTGACGCCGGGGGGCAACGGGCGGCAGTCGCTGCGGGTGCCGCCTCCGCCGCCGAGCCAGGTCGAGGTGCTCGGCGAGGGCCCGACCGCGGCGGCCGCGCTGGCGAAGGTGTTGAGCGAGTTGGGAGTTCGGGCATGAGCGCGGTTGTCGTACTGATCGAGACCGAGGGCGACCAGGGCAGCGAGCAGGTCGGGCTGGTCTCGCAGGAGACGTTGACGTTCGCCCGGCAGCTGGGCGACCCGGTGTACGCGCTGGTGCTCGGGTCGGCGCCGGAGGGCGTGGTCGCCGACTGCCGCACGCAGGGCGTGGCTGCGATCTTCGAGGCCGCCAACGAGGAGCTGACCTCGTACAGCGGCGCGGCGTGGTCGGCGGCGCTGGCGTCGGTCGTCGACGCGGTCGGTGACGTGGCGGCGGTCGTGGCCGGCGGCACCCCGCGCGGCAACGAGGTGCTCGCGCACCTGGCGGCGCGGCGGGGGCTGCCGATGGCGGCGAACGTCGTGTCGGTCGCCGCGCAGTCGGCCGACGCGTTGGAGGTCGAGCGGCAGGTCGTCGGGGGCGCGGTCATCGAGACGGCGTCGCTGAGCGGCGGGATCCCGGTGATCACGGTCGCGGGTCACGCGCTGGAGCCGGCTCCGGCGGCGGAGCCGGGTGGCGCGGCGGTGCTGCCGTTCGCGGCGGACCTGGCGGCCTCGGATCTGCGGGCCAGGGTGTCGCGGGTGCAGGCGCGCGAGGGCGGCGACACGTCGGCGCTGACCGGCGCGCGGATCGTCGTCGGCGCCGGCCGCGGCGCGGGCGGACCCGACGGGTTCGACTCCGTGGACGCGCTGGCCGCGCGCCTCGGCGGGGCGGTCGGGGTCTCGCGCGTGGTGACCAGCCTGGGCTGGCGGCCGCACCACGAGCAGGTCGGCCAGACCGGCTCCAGGATCAGCCCGGACGTGTACATCGCGTGCGGCATCTCCGGGGCGATCCAGCACTGGGCCGGGTGCTCGTCGAGCAAGACGATCATCGCGGTCAACACCGACGGCGACGCCCCGATGGTGACCAAGGCCAACTACGCGGTGGTCGGCGACATGCACGAGGTGCTCCCGGCGCTCCTGGAGGAGCTCGGCTAACCCCCTCTCACCCGGCGCCCCGTTCACCCGGCCGAAGGCTGCCCTTTCGGTCGGGGGCTCCTGCTACAGCACGAGCCCTCGACTCAAGGGGCAGCCTTCGGCGTGGAAGGGGGTGGGCTCGCTCAAGGTTCCGTCAGAACGGTGGGTGTTCGGCGCGGAGGGCTTCGAGGGTGGCGCGGGTGTGGGCGTGGGCGGCTTGTTCTTCGGCGAGGAGGGCGCGGATGTCGTCGAGTTCGCGGTGGTGGGCGAGGGAGTCGGTGTCGAGGGCTTCGAGGTCGGCGCGGTCGATGAGCACGCGGTCGCGGGTCCGCCGTCGCCGGGTCGGGCGTTCACCGGGTTCACCGGGCTCGCTGACTTCGTTGGTCTCGTCGGCTTCGTCGGGTTGGTCGGGGTCGAGTCCGAGTTCGCGGTAGTCCATGGGGAACGTGGGGTAGATCCGCCCGTCGGGCAG
>JBDIAM010000389.1:0-3328 GCA_039812445.1 Piscicoccus intestinalis
ACCGGCCGCGTGCGGCTGCGCAAGCACGTGCGCACCGAGGAGCAGACCGTCAACGTGCCGGTCGAGCGCGAAGAGGTGCACGTCGAGCGCCAGCCCGTGCGCGAGGGCGAGAACGTCGGCCGCATCGGCGACGACTCCGAAGAGGTCTCGATGGACGTCCACGAGGACCGCGTGCACGTCGACAAGGACACCGTCGCCAAGGAGCGCGTCGGCCTGTCCAAGGAGACGGTCACCGACCAGGAGCGCGTCTCCGACACCGTCCGCAAGGAAGAGGTCGAGGTCGACAAGGACGGCGACACCCGCCGTGACGGCGACCTCGACGTCGACCGCGACCGTCGTCGCTGAGAACTCGGCTGACTTCGGTTGACAGCTGCTGCTGTCCACCGACGGGGCCCGGACACCGATCGGCACCGATCGGGTCCGGGCCCCGTCGCGTGTCCCGACTCATGCCGAACGCCACGTCCGAGCCGGCACCTCACGCGAAAGCGGGCGGTTTGTCGGCTTTAGGGGTGTCTTCGGCCGCAGGAGCGGGTACCGAGGGCACATGACGTTCTCCAATGAGCCGCAGGACCGACCGCCCCGTCGCTCGCCCGTCGACCCGGTCGAGCCCGTCAACCCCATGGGCGACCCGTACGGCCCGCAGGACGACGTTCCGTCGCGCGGTCCGCGCCACGCAGGCGAGGGAGGCGGTGTGCCGCGCCGGGGTGGGTTCGGCGGACTGCCGTTCCCGCACTACACGACCCGCACGCGACGCGGCACGCAGGTGACGGTGGGCGGATGCTGCTTACCGCTGCCGATCGGCTGCCTGACCATGTGCGTCGGCGCGGGCGTCATGCTCGCCGCCCACGCCCGGCGCCGCCTCCACGAGGGGTAGGTCGGCGAGGGCGGCACCGCCGCCCGCCGGATGCGGACAGCCGCACCCGAGTGCAGGCGGCCGATCAGCCGCCTCAGGCCAGGCGGGTGGCGCCCTGCTCGGCGCGCGTGACGAACGGGGCCGGGGGCTCCCAGCCGCGCTCGGCGTAGGCGTCGGCGACGGCCCGGCTCACCGCCTCCGCGGCGTCCTCCTCGACGAGTGCGATGATCGAGCCGCCGAACCCGCCTCCGGTCATGCGGGCTCCGACGGCGCCGGCCGAGAGCGCGGTGTCGACGGCCACGTCGACGTGCGGAACGGTGATCTCGAAGTCGTCGCGCATCGACGCGTGCGAGGCGGTCAGCATCGGGCCGATGGCCCGCGGGTCGGCGCCGGACCGCAGGATGTCGACGACCTCCAGCACCCGGTCGTCCTCGGTGACGACGTGCCGCACGCGCCTGCGCATCGTCTCGTCGTCGGGGCCGTCGAGCCGGGCGAGCGCGTCGTCGAGACCGTCTCCGGTGATGTCGCGAAGCGCGGGCACCCCCAGGCGCCGGGCGGCCTGCTCGCAGTCCCGGCGCCGCGCGGCGTATTCGCCGTCGACGAGGGCGTGCGGGGCGCGGGTGTCGATGACGAGCAGGGCCAGGCCGTGGCCGGACAGGTCGAACGGCACGTTCTCCACGACGAGGCTGCGGGTGTCGATGAAGACCAGCTGCCCGGGCTTGCCGTGCATCGAGGCCATCTGGTCCATGACGCCGCACGGCATGCCGACGAAGTCGTTCTCGGCGCGCTGGGCGAGCAGCGCGATCTGGGTGGCGTCGAGGTCGACGCCACCCAGGCCCGCGGCGGCGGCGGCCACCGCGCACTCGATGGCCGCCGACGACGACAGGCTCGCCCCCAGCGGCACCGTGCTGTCGACGACGAGATCGAGCTCGCCGACCGCGTGGCCGGCCTCGCGCAGCGCCCACAGCACGCCGGCGACGTACGCGGCCCAGCCCTCGACATCACCGGGGGAGACCGTGGCCGCGGTGAAGCGGATGGTCTCGCCGGGACGCTGGGCCGAGGTGACGCTCGACCCGGCCGAGGCGTCGGCGGCGGAGGCCGCGACGACGCACCGCTGCCGGATCGCCAACGGCAGCACGAACCCCTCGTTGTAGTCCGTGTGCTCGCCGATGAGGTTGACCCGGCCGGGCGAGGCCCACACGCCCTGCGGCGCGCGGTCGTGCAGCGACTCGAACAGCCGGGCGGCGCTCTCGGGCGACCCGTCGCCGCCCTGGGCGTCGGGGCTCATCGGCCCGACTCCTGCATGAACTTCCACGCGTCGGAGACGATCTCGCGAAGACCGAGCTCGGGCACCCAGCCGAGTTGCTCGCGGGCGCGGGCGGAGCTGGCGACGAGCGTCGTCGGGTCGCCGGCGCGGCGCGGGTGCTCGTCGGCGGGGATCTCGTGACCGGTCACCTCGCGGCAGGCGTCGAGCACCTCCTTGACCGAGTACCCGTTGCCGCTGCCGAGATTGAAGATGCGGTGCCGGCCCGGCTCGCTGGTCTCCAGCGCGAGCAGGTGGGCGCGCCCGAGGTCGACGACGTGCAGGTAGTCCCGCACCGCCGTGCCGTCCTTCGTCGCGTAGTCGGTGCCGAAGACCGCGGCGCGGTCGCGCTGGCCGGCGGGCACCTTGAGCAGGTTGGGGATGAGGTGGGTCTCGATCGCGTGGCGCTCACCGAAGGCCCCGCGGGCGCCGCCGACGTTGAAGTAGCGCAGCGACGTGGCGCCCAGGCCGTGCGCCGCGGCGTAGCCGGTGAGCAGCATGTCGACCGCGAACTTGCTGTGCCCGTACGGGTTGATCGGAGCCGGGGTCACGTCCTCGGTGATGGGGGAGACGTCCGGCTCGCCGTAGCACGCGGCGGTGGAGGAGAAGACGAACCGGCCGATGCCGTGGGCGCGCACCGCCTCCAGTAGCGCGTACGAGCCGACGACGTTGTTCTCCCAGTAGATCTCGGGCTTCTCGACCGACTCCCCGACGAGCGACTTGGCCGCGAAGTGCAGCACGCCCTCCACCTGCGGATCGAGGAAGTCGGCCGCGTCGTGCACCCGGGCCTGGACGAAACCGGCTCCGGACGGCACCGCGTCGCGATGCCCCGTCGACAGGTCGTCGACGACGGTCACCTCGTGTCCTGCGTCGAGGAGCTGGGAGGTGACGACCGACCCGATGTAGCCGGCGCCCCCGGTCACGACGAGCTTCATGCTGCGCCCTTCCGTCGGCAGTGTGCGATGTCAGTGTGGGATGTCGTGCGACGCCATGCGACGCCATGCGACGCCATGCGATGCCACGGCATGTCATGCGATGTCGCCCGCGGGCCCCCGCCCGACCCGCGGGTGCGAACGAGCCGATCGACCACCAGCGGCACCCCACGGGCGCAGGGCCTCTCGCCACTGTATCGGTCCGGCCCCGGCCCGGACGCGCCATGCGTACATCACCGG
>JBDIAM010000390.1:0-3325 GCA_039812445.1 Piscicoccus intestinalis
GTCGGGTCCGCATCAGGCGGCCCCCGCGGCGTTCTGGGTGCCGCCGGCGTGGGCCTTGGCGGCGGCCCGGTCCTGCTCGCTCTCCTCGTTCGTGCGCACGACCTCGCCGGAGTCGGTGACCTGCACGGGCCGGGTCAGCCACTTCTGCGTGCGGATCGTCAGCAGCGCCCAGATCTTGATGACCGCCATGAGGAAGCTCATCAGCGTGTACGCGGGCATGAGGAAGAAGTGCGCGGGACGCCGCCGCAGGTGCGGCAGCAGCTTGACGGAGCGGCTCAGCCACCACCACAGGAACAGCGCGAGGCAGAAGCTCCACCGCTGCGTGGCCAGCCCGACGATCATGTACGTCGGCGCGACGAGCAGCGTGAACGCGCTGACCGCCTTGTCGATCATGGTGTATGCCAGGAACGGCCGGCGGAACGCCCAGCCCTCGCCGAGCGCCCGCAGGTCCGAGCGCCACGTGTTGCGCGCCCACCGCAGCCGCTGCTTGCAGAAGACCTTCAGGGTGTCGGGGAATGTCGACCAGACCCGCGCCGAGCGCTGCAGCACGGTGTCGTAGCCGCGCTTCATCGTCAGGCTCGTCAGGCGCTTATCGTCACCCGACATGCACGGCCGACCCCAGAACGTCTCGCTCATGAAGTCGGCGCTGATGTCCAGCAGGATCTCGCGGCGGTACACGGCCGTGCGTCCCGACAGGCACGAGACCCAGCGGGCCGCGTACGTCTGCCCCGGGTTCTCGTCGAAGTAGCGCAGGTCGAGGAACATGTCGTTGATGCGCTGCAGGAAGTTGTCGGTGCGGTAGACGTTCTGGCGGGTGCCGACACCACCGACCTTGGGGTCGGCGAACGGCTTGGCGACCTCGGCCGCCACGTTCGGCGCCCAGATCGTGTCGGAGTCCACGAGCGCGACCAGCGGCGTCGACGCCACCTCCCAGCCGCGGCGCAGGGCGTCGCGCTTGCCCGGCACGTCGGTGATGACGACCGTCACCGGATAGCGGGCGGCGATCTCCTGGCACACGGAGTCGGTGGCGTCGATGACGAGGATGATCTCGCCCGGGTCGTTGGCCAGCCACGATTCGATGGCCGCCGAGAAGAGCTCGGGATCCTCCTTGTAGACCGGCACGACGATCGACAGCGGGAGGAAGAAGTCGTTCTCGACCGGCCGGTACAGCACGGCCGGGATCCGGCGGAACGCCCAGCTGATCCAGCGGATCACGCCGAGGATGCCGAGGGGCACGAACCAGGTCCACCCCAACAGCCAGTCTTGCCACGTCATCGGAAGTGCGCTCTCCTCGTCGGGCCGTTGCGGGCCCCGTCAGCACTGGCCGCGTCCCGGTCCAGGCATGGGTGAGCGGGCCCGACCTGGTAGGTCGGGCCCGACTCGGGTGGTGTCGCGGTGCCCAGCGGCTCAGCCGGCCAACTCGGCCGGGGGCTCGAGGGTGCTGTTGATGTCCTGGGTGACCTTCAGGAGGGCCGTGTCATAGCCCATCTCCTCGGTGTAGATCCGCAGCGCCTCGGTGTCCTTGGGCAGGCACGCCCCGCCGAACGGGCCGAAGTCGCGCAGCCCGTACAGCGGGTTCCACAGCCCCTCGGCCGTGCGGGAACTGGCCGCGAACGCCTTGTCGACCTGCTCGGCGCTCAGGCCGATCTCCTTGCCGAGCGCGCGGAAGTAGTTGTAGGTGCTGATTTTCACCGCGTTGCCGACGTTGTTGACGTACTTGTGGAATTCGGCGACCTCCATCGGCATCCACCACACGTCGGCGCCGAAGCTGCCGAGCACCGTGGCGGCGTCGCGGTGCGAGCGGTCGCCCTCGGCGAAGGTCGCGAGCGTGACGAGCCGGGGGTGCAGGAAGTCGTCCTCCGAGGAGACGGCCCGCAGGTACTCGGGGTTGTAGGCCACCCCGAAGTCGTCGCCGGCGGTCATGCCGGAGTTGCGCTCGAGGATCGGGATGAGCACGCCGCGCATGGTGCCGGGCGGCATCGTGCACCGGAAGACGATCGTCGTGCGCTTGTCGGAGGGCGACTCACGCAGCTTGCGCCCCAACCTCGCCGTGGCCTCCTTGAGGTGGGTCAGGTCGACACCACGCGCGTTGGTGGGCGCGGAGACGGCCACGAACACGAAGTCCGGCAGCGCGGCGCCCTCCTTGCCCACCAGCTTCGCCTGCCGCCCCTGGGCGCGCAGAGCGTCCACGCGCTCCTGGCGGACGTCGAGGAAGGTGACGTCGTGATCGTGGGCGACGAACCCCATTCCCGTCGCCGTGCCGACAACCCCGGACCCAACGATGTGGATTGATGACAAAGCCGTTACCCCTGTTCGTGGCGAGTTTCCCTGCGGCCGATGGCTTTTCTAGTTGGTCGGCCGTCCGGCATGCAAGGTTCTCCAGGAGAACAGAACGCGACTGCCCTTAACTCTTCACAGCGGCCCGCGCGCCCGCCAACGACTTCATCAAGTCACGAAAGTCCTTTGTTACCAGTGATATTGCAGGTCCACGCGGGGTTGACCAGCGCGGACCGCCGCGGGCGAGGGGCCGTTCGCCCAGACCCTCGCGCAAGACATTCCTCGGTAACGGTTAACAGGGCCCCGAGTCCTCCCGGAGGCGCCGTCGGCGCGAATCCATCGAAGGATGGTCCGACCTTCGCCTTTCGTCGACCTGCGGTTTTTCGCGGCCCGGGGCCCGCGCTACGACGTCCGGTACGCGACGCGGCTGCGGGCCTGCCGGTCGAGTTGGGCGCCGAGCACACGACCGAACCGGGTGCCGAGGTCGTTGTGATCCAGCCCGGCCGGCTCCTGGCGGACGGCCTGGAACCCCCGGGCGCGGTACCAGGAGAAGCCGCGCTTGGCGTCGGCGAGGGCGTCGTAGCCGTCGTCGGTGTTGCGGCCGTCGTCGAGGCTGCCGGTGTACCAGAGCAGCGGGTAGGCCGCCTTCGCCGCGGGGGTGACCGCCCCGAGGGCGGCGACGGCGGGCGGGCGGCCCCCGCCTCCGGTGATGACCGCTCCCCCGCCGGTGGACAACAGCCACGGGTGCCGGGGCAGCAGGTACTTCGTGATGAGCTGCGAGCCCCCCGAGTAGCCGACGAGCCAGACCCGCTGCACCCCCAGGTGGGCGCGGATGCGCGCGGTGAGGGACGCGACGTAGGCCGCGTTGACGCGCCCGTTCTCCCAGAACGTGCGTGCACCCCGGCGATCCGGGGTCAGCACCGACAGGGTCGCGTAGCCGCGGGCGGCGGCCTGGGCGACGACGCCGCCCCGGCCGCCCAGCGCCCACGTGGAGTTCGGGTGGCGGTGACCGTACATGCCGTCGCCGTCGAGGTAGACGACGAGGCCG
>JBDIAM010000391.1:0-3325 GCA_039812445.1 Piscicoccus intestinalis
GGCCTCGTCGAAGCGCTGCCGCACGCCGGGCTGGTAGCCCTCGCCGGACAGTTCGCGCACGACGCCGATGCGCAGGCCCGAGACGTCGCCGGCGCGGGCGGCCGCCACGACCGGCGGCACCGGGGCGTCCAGGGAGGTGGAGTCGGCCGGGTCGTGGCCGCCGATCACCTCGTGCAGCAGGGCCGTGTCGAGCACCGAGCGGCCGCACGGGCCGATCTGATCGAGGCTGCTGGCCAGCGCGATGATGCCGTACCGGGAGACGCCGCCGTACGTGGGCTTGGCGCCGACGGTGCCGGTGACGGCGGCGGGCTGGCGGATCGAGCCGCCGGTGTCGGATCCGATCGCGAGCGGCGCCTCGAAGGCGGCGAGGGCGGCGGCCGAACCGCCTCCGGAGCCGCCGGGGATGCGGGTCAGGTCCCACGGGTTGCGAGCCGGGCCGAAGGCGGAGTGCTCGGTGGAGGAGCCCATCGCGAACTCGTCCATGTTCGTCTTGCCGAGGATCGGCATGCGGGCGGCACGCAGCTTGCGCACGACCGTGGCGTCGTAGGGCGGCACCCAGTCGCGCAGGATCGCGGAGCCGGCGGTGGTCGTCAGGCCCTGGGTGCAGGCGATGTCCTTGACGGCGATCGGCACGCCGGCCAGCGGCGGGAGCTGCTCGCCGGCGGCGCGGGCCTCGTCGACCCCGCGGGCGGTGGCCAGTGCGTCGTCGGCGTTGCGGGCGAGGAAGGCGTTGACCGCGCCGTCGACGGCCTCGATGCGCTCCAGGTGCGCCCGGGTGACCTCGACCGCGCTGACCCGGCCGTCGGCCAGCTCGCGCGCGAGCCCGGCGGCCCCTAGTCGCAGGAGGTCGGTGGTCTGGCTGCTCACGTGTGGGTTTCCTTCGTTTCGAACGTGGCTCGGGGTGACCGGCCGCCGGGCGACCGCGCGTCGGCGGCCGGGACGGTGGCGCTGCGGCTACTCCTCGCCGAGGATGCGCGGCACGCTGAAGCTGCCGTCCTGCACCTGCGGGGCCCCGGCGAGCGCGGCCTGCGGGCTGAGGCCGGGGCGCACCTCGTCGGCGCGCATGACGTTGACCAGCGGCACCGGGTGGCTCATCGCGGGGACGTCGCTCGAGGCGACCTCGCCGACGGCCGCCACGGCGTCGAGGATGACCCCGAGCTCACCGGCCATCGTGTCGAGTTCGGCCTCGGACAGCTCGATGCGGGCGAGCATCGCCAGGTGCGCGACCTGATCGCGGGAGATCGACGACATGCGCTTCAGTCTAGGGTGGCACCCACCTCACCTCCGATCGCCTCCGGTCGCCCCGTCGGTCGCCCCGGCGATGACCCCGGCGATCCGCCGGAAGGACCCCGTGCCGGGCTCCATGACGGCGGCGTGCGCCGACGGCCCGGAGACGGGGGCGCCCGCCGCGTGCAGGCCGTGCGCGACCTCCCACGTGCCGGCCGGGAGCACCTCGATGCCCTCGAGTCGCTCGGGGTCGACGCCGAGGCTGAGCCCGGCGAGCACCCGCTGCAGGGGCCTGGCCACCGGCTCCGGAAGCAGGTGCCAGGGCACGTCGAGGCGCTGCACCCAGCGGATCGGGTCGCCGGGCGCGGTCAGGGTGAACCGGTGCGGCGCGCGCGGATGGCCGAGCGGGTCGAGCGCCGGGTAGTCGCCGACGTCGCGCACGCCGGGACCGGCGCCGGGTGAGGCGACGTGCACGATGCGGTCGGCGGGCACACCGAGCCGCTCGGCGGCGCCGACGATCGTGCCGCCGTAGGAGTGGCCGAGCACGGTGAGCACGCACCCCTGCGGTCGAGGCAGCCCCAGCACGAAGTCGCGCAGCGGACCCGCCGCGGCGAGCGCGTAGTGCGCGAACGGCGCGTTCGAGCCGATCGCCAGCGGGAAGTCCGCGCCCATCCACGCGATGACCGCGGCCCGGCACGACCGCTCCCCACGCTCCCCCGGCGCGGCGGCCGGCGTCGGTACGGGCTCATGGCCGGCGTCGACCTGGCCGACGTCCACCTGGCTTACCTCGACCTGGCCGGCTAGGTCGCGGGCGACCTTGGTGGGCAGGTGGAATCCGCGCACGGCCGTGCCGGTGCCGGGCACGAAGACCGCCAGCGCCTGGGTGTGTTCGTCGAGGTGGCCCCATAGCTCGGCGAGGCGGCCGCGGCCGGCGGGTTCGAACAGCAACAGGCGCCGCCGGCCGGGTCGGCCGTCGTCGCCGGGGGCCCGGTCGTAGAGCAGGCCCTGGTACAGCAGGATGCGCACCCGCAGGTCGGCGCGCAGCAGCAGGGGCAGGTCGGTGGTGGTCGTGACGTACGAGGTGATCGCGTCGCGCGTGAGCCAGGCCCGCAGGAACGCGCCGCGCACCCGACGCAGGCGGCTGCCGGCGTCGGCGACGCGACGCGCGACCGCCCGGACCTCGAGTTCGACGTCGGCGCGGCGGGCGCGACCCAGCTCCGCGCGCAGCAGGAGCCGGTTGGCCGCGACCCGCGCCGCCACGGGGGCGCCGTCGAGCGGCCCGACGAGGCCGGGCCACAACAGGCCGGCCCGCAGGCTCGACTCCGGTTGCGCGCTCAGGGCGTCGCGGCGGTGGTCGATGTCGACACAGGCGGCCGATGGATCGGTGCCGTGCCGGACGCTCAGCAGGTCGGCGCGTATCCCGTCGGGCAGCAGGTCGAGGTCGGAACTCGAGGCGACGAGCGGCTCGACCGCCTCCGGGTGCCGGGCGAGGTAGGCCGCGATCTGCCCCGACGGCAGCGGGGCCAACCGGGCGCGCAGGTCGCGGGCCTGCGCGGAACCGGGCGTCGCCGCCGCGGCCAGGGCCTTGGCCGCCTCGAGAGTCTTGGCGGTCTTGCCGGCCGCGTGCGCGCCGGGCGGGGCGTCGGCGGCGACGTCGGACGCCGTGTCCGCCGGGGCCGCGGGCGTGCCGTCGGGAGCCGCCGGCGACGGGGCGCCGGTGGGCGCCGCGGGCGGCGGCTCGGGTGCCGAGGCCGACTGCGACTCCGAGAGCGACTGCGGCTCCGGTGCCGACCGTGGCTCGGGTGCCGACACTCTCGCGCCGGGCAGCACGTCGGCGATGAGCGCGGCGCCGTCGGGCACCAGCCGGATCGCCGACTCCAACGCTCGCCGACAGACCACATCGGCCTCGGAGAGGGAGTCGGTGTGCTCGCGCACCGTGCGCCGCAGCCGCCGTAGCCGGTCGAGGTCGGTCGCGGCATCGGGCAGCTGCGCCACCGCCTCGCGTAGGCCGGGGCCGTGCGCCTCCAGCGCGTCGGCGAGACCGGCGTAGGCGTCGCGGGCCTGCGTGATCGCCGCGCGCACGGCGGCCAGCGCAGCC
>JBDIAM010000392.1:0-3319 GCA_039812445.1 Piscicoccus intestinalis
GGGCGAGTTCGACGACCTGATCGGTGAGCTGGCGCCCGATGCGCCCTGGCGGGTGGTCGCGACGACGAATCCGATGACGGGCGGGTCCCCGGCCGTGTCGGGGTCGGGGTTGTGCATGGTGTCGGTCACTGCAGCACTCCGACGGTCCCGGCGGTGAAGTCGGCGATGGCCTGGCGGATCTCCTGCGGCGTGTTCATGGCGAACGGCCCGTAGAAGATCACGTCCTCCTCGATCGGCCGGCCGCCGAGGACGAGGACTCGCGTCGCGGTCATGGGCACCTCTCCAGAGGGTCGACACCCCGATTGGGTGCACGTGCACATTATTTGCTCTGGCTGACAACGTACCCCCACAGCGGCCGTTCCGGAGTCCGGGGCAGGCCCGGGGTGGGAGGATGACCCTCGTGCCCCCGTCGCCCCGCGCTCCCGCCGTCATGGCCTGGCGCGCGCTCATGGAGGCTCAGGAACGCGTCATGGAGCAGCTGCGGCCGGCGCTGCTGGCTCACGACCTGTCCATCTCGGAGTTCGACGTCGTCGTCAACCTCGCCCCCGGCGAGGACTGCCGCCACACCGAGCTGGCATCGCGCGTCGTCCTCTCCCGCACAGCCCTGACTCGACTCGTGGACCGGCTCGTCGATCGGGGCCTGCTCGAGCGGCATGCGAGCCAGGCCGATGCTCGGGGCGTCTGCGTCCGGCTCACCGATGCGGGCACGGTGCTGCGCCGGGCGGCGCTGCGCACCAACGCCCGCGTCGTCCAGGAGTCGTTCGCGGGCCTCACCGTCGCGGAGGCCGAGCAGCTGCACGGCCTCGTGACCCGAGTGGCCGCCGGCGGCGCCGGTCGCTGAGCCGTCGCCCAGACGCCCCGGCGGCACTTCGGTCAAGGGAAGAGCCGGCGGGCCGGGCGCGCCGGCGGGCCGGCCTCAGTCCCGCTCGGAGTCGAGCGGCTCGCCCGTGCGCTCGACCTCCTGCGCCTTCTGGTGCGACTCGACGAGGAGCTGGTAGCCGGGCAGCATCTCCGACCACAGCGCCATCCACTCCATCGCGTCGGGACGGTGCCAGGTCTGCTGGATCTCCGCGACGCAGGCCGTGATGTCCATCGGGACGACGCCGATCTGCACGAGGCGGGCCACGGTGAGCTCCTCGGCCATCTTCGTCGGCGCACCCGAGGCGTCCGGAACGACGAACACCTGATAGCCCTCGGCGATCGCCGAGATCGCGGGGAAGGCCATGCACACCGTGGTCAGCGTGCCCGCGATGATGAGTTGCTTCTTCTTCGTGGCCTTCACGGCCTTGACGAAATCCTCACAGTCCCATGCGTTGACCTCACCCTTGCGAGGCACGTAGACCGTCTGCGGGGCGTGCTCTTGGACCTCGGGGATGAGGGGGCCGTTGGGGCCTTGCGGCACCGAGGCGGTGGCCACGACCGGCATGCCGGTGCGCCCGGCGAGCTTGGCGAGCACGGTGACGTTGCGCCGCAGGTCCTGCGCCGCGAGGTCACCGACCACCTGGAACAGGCCGCTCTGATGGTCGATGAGCAGCAGAACGGCCTGCTCGGGGTCGATGACGGGGCGCGCTCCCTCGAACGTGGGCAGCGCAGGGAAGTCCGTGGACATGCTCGTCTCCTGACGACGACGGGTTTAGGTGCATATGCACCTAAACCCATGAACCACGACTCTCCCGCCCCTGCCCTCGGTGGCGACGGCCGTCAGGGGTGCTCGCGCAGATACTCCAGTTGGGCCCGCACGCTCTGCCGCGCCGCCGGCCACACCTGACGCGGCGCGTCGGTGTAGACGGTCTCGACGACGTGCTCGACGAGACGGCCCAGTTCGTCGTCGACCGGCTCCCCGGGCCGGGTCGGGGCCTCCGGCTCGCTGGCCCGTGCGGCTGGCTCGGCCGACGCGGGCGACGGAGGCGGTACGGGGCGCCCGGCGAGGACGGCCCGCACCTGGTCGAGGCGCTCGTGCCGATGCCCCACGTAGTAGTCGATGAGCGGCAGCACGTCGCGGACCGGCGCGCCGTGGCCGGGCAGCACGACCCGCACCTGCTCGCGCCCGGCGAGTGCCCGCAGCTCGTCGAGACTGCGCAGGTAGGGCGCGAGCGCCCCGTCGGGCCACGTGACGACCGTCGTGCCGCGCCCGAGGATCGTGTCGCCGGTGAGCAGCGCCGCGGCCTGCGGCAGGTAGTAGCAGAACGAGTCGTGGGTGTGCCCCGGCGTCGGCAGCGCCTCCACCCGCAGACCGTCGACGTCCAGCGAGTGTGCGCCGGCGCGGTCGCGGCCGGGAAACGCCACGGGTGCGCCGACGAGTTCGGCGAACCGCTCGAGGCCGTCGGTGTGGTCGTGATGGCCGTGGGTGACGAGCACGAGCCCGACCCGCAGCTCGCGCTCGGCCGCGACGGCGGCGACCCGCTGCAGGTGCTCCTCCTGCGCCGGCCCGGGGTCGACGACGACCGCCTCGCGCGCGCCCGGGCGGTGCAGCAGCCACGTGTTGGTGCCGTCGAGGGTCATCGCCGACGGGTTCGCGGCGACGACGCACACGATGCCGTCGTCGACGTCCCCGCCGGTCCAGGCGCTCGGATCGGGTTGTCCGGTGTGGTGATTCATGAGTCCTCCGCGCAGACGAGCACGACGTCGTGGTCCCGGCGCACCGGCACCGGCAGCACGCGCGGCAGCGGTTCGGGAGCCGGTGCCGCCAGGAGTGCATCGACCCCGCCTCCGGTCGCCAGCCAGCGCACCTGGTGCAGGGTAGGCGGAAGCAGCGCGATGCGGCCCGCCTCGGCCTGGGACAGGAGGTCGCCGGGGCGCTCCCAGCCGCAGGTCTGGGCCTCGCTGGTGCGCCCGTCGGGGCTCTGCCCGGCCGGCACCCGCGCGAGAAACATGAAGGTGTCGTAGCGGCGCGATTCGAACCGGGGCGTCACCCAGCGGGCGCGCGCCCGCAGCAGGTCGGTGCGCAGCGCGAGCCCGCGGTCGGCGAGCAGATCGGCGAAGCCGATCTCGTGGCGCACCAACGCGTCTCGTTGCTGCTGCCAGGACTTTCCGGAGACGTCGTCTGGCTCGTGTCCGTCGGTGTCCGTCGCGAGCAGCACCCCGCACTCCTCGAAGACCTCGCGGGCCGCGCTCACCAGCAGACGCCGGGCGAGGGCCTCGTCGACGCCGAGCGACGCCGCCCACCGGTCGGGGTCGGGACCGAGCCACGGCAGCGCCGGGTCGTCGTCGCGCTCGTCGACCCGGCCGCCGGGAAAGACCGTGACGTCGGGCGCGAACGCCATCGTGCGCACCCGGCGCATGACGAACACCTCGACCCCGCCCGATGCGCGCGAGGCGG
>JBDIAM010000393.1:0-3307 GCA_039812445.1 Piscicoccus intestinalis
ATCTGGCGAGAGGGCGAGCTGCGCGAGTACGGCGCCAACGTCAAAGCCGTCTGGGACGTGTTCGTGCGCACCCACCCGGCGCAAGTGCAGGCGGATCGCGACCCGGCCGTGCGCGATGCGCTCGCCGGCGGGAACTGACGCGCGTTGACGGGCGTGCTCGCGGCCGCCGCTCGGCGCGTGGCGCTGCGCACCCCCGGCCTGCACCGGCTGCGCCGCCCCGCGACGACCGCCCCCGCCGAAGCCGCGGACGCCCTCGCCGCGCCTCAGGGGCACACGGACCCGCCGGCGTTCGACCTGACGTACGTGCGCACCGGCCCGGCCTCGCAGCCGCCGATCGTCGTGATCCCCGGCGGCCCCGGGCTGGCGAGTGTGCTGCCGTACCGGTGGTTCCGCGCGCGGGCGGCGGCGCGGGGGCTCGACGTCATCATGGTCGAGCATCGCGGGATCGGGCTGTCGCGCACCGACCTCGCCGGGCGCGACCTGCCCGCCGCCGCGATGCGGGTGGAGGCGGCCGTCGACGACATCGCGGCCGTGCTCGACGCGGAGGGCGTCGAGCGGGCCGTCATGTTCGGCTCCTCCTACGGGGGCTACGTGGCGGCGGGTCTGGGCGTGCGGCACCCGAGCCGGGTCGCCGCGATGGTGCTCGACTCCCCGATGCTGTCGATCACCGACCCCGGACCCGAGCGCGACCTGCTGCGCGCCACGCTGTGGCGCGGGGAGAATCCGGCCGCGGCCACGGCCGCGGCGGCGGTGCGCCGGCTCATCGCCGCCGGGGTCGACGAGACCGACCTGCTCGTCGTCGCCCGCGCGGCGTACGAGCTGGGCGGGCCCGACCTCGCCGACCGGCTGCTCACCGCCCGTCTCGCGGGCCGTGGGCGGCTCGCGTGGCGGCTGCTGCACGCCTACGCCGACCGCGCCGGCGCCACCCGCCACCGGCGCCCGTTCCTCTACGAGTTCGACCTCGTCGCCGCCCTGGCGTTTCGCCAGCTGCACTACGCGCCGGAGCCCGACGGCAAGCCCTTCGACGCCGCCGTCACGTACGCCGACGCGGCCCCCGGCTACCCGGCCTTCGCCGGCGAGCCCTTCCATCTCGATGACGCCCTGCCTGGATTCACCTGGCCCACGGTCGTGCTCACCGGCGAACACGACCTGCGCACGCCGCCGGCGGGCGCCGAGCGGGCGGCCCGGCTGCTGCCGCACTCGCTGCTGCTGCGACTCGCCAACGGGCACAGCGCGCTGGAGTCACACCCCGAGGTCGTGCTGCACGTGCTGGCGCGCGTGCAGGCGGGCCGCTGGGCCGAACTCGCCGACGAGGGCGAGCTCCTCGCGCGGCTGCCGCGCCGCGGCCCGGCGGCCCGGCTCCCCCGGCTCGTCGAGCTGGCGCTGCGCCTCGACGAGCCGCGTGGTTAGGCCGAGCGCAGGTTGGTGAGCACCTGCTGGTCGGCCTCGGTCAGGCCGGGGATCGGCTGACCGTCCCAGACGATGTCCTCACCGAGGGCGGCCAGCGCCCGCTCGTGCTGACCGCGGGCGAGCTTGAGGCCGTGCACGATCGAGGCGGGCGACCACAGCATCGCGCGGGGGTCGTGCCACCCGGCGCCGAGGTTCTTCGCGCCGTGCAGGTCGCGAACCGTCTCCGGCAGGTGATGCAGCGGCTCCTGGAAGGCCTCGAGCACGACGGCCGCGCTGAGCGCGACCTCCTCGCCGGGCGGCGCAACCGCCGGGCCGGACCCTGGTTTCGTCAGTCCGTCGCTGAGTTGGTCTGCGGTCAGCAGGATCACGCCGTTCGTGGCGCGCGGGTTGCACTCGATGATCGACAGGTCGCCGTCGTCGTCGACGTAGTCGAAGGAGAGCTGGCCGGTGTAGCCGTCGAGTGTGCCGGCGATGCGCTGGGCGTAGTCGAGGGTCTTGGTGGAGTCGACGGCGAGGAACTCGATGCCGGTGCTGTGCTGCCACTGCTCGGGGGCGCGGTAGGTGGAGTGCGCGGTGACGCGCCCGTCGATGAGGGTGGAGTAGGAGCAGACCATCGGTCCGTCGACGAACGGCTGCACGAGCCAGGGCTGCTCGGGCGTGGGGTGCACGTCGCCCGGCTCCAGTTTGCCGGCCGGCGGGCCGGTGTTCGTCAGCAGCGCGACGCCGCCGCGGGAGAACGCGGCGCGCGCGAAGTAGCGCGGGTAGCGCTCGATGGCCGCGTGCAGCGAGGCGTCGTCGGTGGCGACGATCGTCTGCGGCGCGGGCACCCCGGCCCGGGCGGCGATGCGCTGGAAGGAGTCCTTGTCGTGCAGCCGGGCGAGGCTGGCGAAGCTGCCGGTGTACAGCTGCACGCCGGCGGGCAGGTCGTGGCGGCGCGCCGCGAGGTAGAACGCCTCCTCGAAGGCGGGCAGGATCGCGTCGAGCTCGTACTTCTCGACGGCGGCGCCGACGTCGGCGATGAACTGGTCGGTGTGAAACGTCGGGGAGGCCGTGACGACGTGCCCCGCGAGATACCTGGAGTGGCTGCCGGTCGCCCCGCCGAAGGTGTCGGACGCAACGACCGTGTGGCCGGCCGTGGCGAGCTTGCGCACCATGTCGAGCGCGAACGTGTTGCGAGAACTCGTGACCAGGACTCTCATGACGGCTGTGCCTCCAGGTAGTCGACCGCAGACGCCGGTCAGTGTGCCAGCTTGCGCCGGTCGGCGAAGCATCTGGCCGATCGGTTGATCGGCCCCGTCGATCAGCGCAATTCGCCCTACAACGCCTGCCCGACGAGGAGCCAGAGCGGGATCGTCACGAGGGCGGCGACGGTCTGCACGGCGATGATCGCGGCCATGAGAGCGGCGTCGCCGCCGAGGCGGCGGGCGAGCATGTAGGAGCTCGTGGCCGTCGGCAGCGACTGGAAGAGCAGCGCGACGAGGGCGGTCGGGCCGCTGACGCCGAGGGCGAGCGCGACGCCGGCCGTCATCGCCGGCACGATCGCGAATCGCAGGCCCATCGACCAGGCGATGAGCGCGGTCGTCGCGGCGGTGCCCTCGGGGCGGCGTAGGCCGGCTCCGACGCACAGCAGGCCGATCGGCAAGGCGGCCGTGCCGAGGATCCGCACGAGCTCGCCGATGCCGACGAGCACCTCGCCGAGGGCGGGGGTCTCGAGGGCGGCCGCGCCGGGGCCGCTGCGGCCGGCGAGCTGCAGCGCCATGCCGAGCACGCACGCGACGACGAGGGGGTTGGTGGCGACCTCGCGGGCGATCGCGCTCAGCCGCGTGTGCCCCTGGCCGTGCCGGGCCAGCGTCAGCGTCGAGGTGATGTTGACGAGCGGCACGAGCACGGCGTTGCA
>JBDIAM010000394.1:0-3302 GCA_039812445.1 Piscicoccus intestinalis
CCGAGCGTCGCCTGGTTGTAGCGCCGGTACCCCAGGCCCTCGGGGTGACGACGTGCCTGCGCCGCGAACTCGCGCCGCACCGGCTCCGGGAGGGAGCCGACATCGCGAACCACCGACCGCAGCGCCACGTCGATGTGCCGGTTGGCCAGCCGCACCAGCGGGTTCAGCACCGGCTCCGGGAGCCGGGACGCGGCCCACGCGAGCAGCTGCAGCGGCCGATTGCGGAAAATCGGGACCAGCCCACCGGGCGCGATGAGCACGAGCGCCGCCACGAGATCGGGGCGGGCCAGCGCGAGATTGAGCGCCACGTCACCGCCCATCGACACCCCGACGACCACGCACCGGGACACCCCGAGGCGGTCCGCGACGTCGGCGACGAACGCCGCCTGCCGGTCCGGGCCGCCGACGGGGGAGACCGTCGTGAGCCCGAAACCGGGCAGGTCGGGAGCGTAGACGGCGCGCGCAGGCGCGTCCTCACGCGGCCCACCCGGCGGCGCGAAGCCGCCGATCGTCTCGAACAGTTCGTACCAGGAGACCGCCGCGCAGTCCGAGCCGCCGCCGTGCAGGAGGAGCACCGGCACGGGCCGGGGCCCGCCGGTGTCGTCCGTGGCGTCGCCGGTGTCGGGGGTGGCGGCGTCGTCGCCGCTGGCCCGGTCCCGCAGCACGCGCACCGTTCCGCCGGGCACCGACAGGTACTGCGCTCGCGCACCCGGGGGAACCAGCGGAACCTCACTCACGGCATCCCCCTCCACCTGCGCCCGGCGGCGCCGCCGGCGTCTGGTGGTGTTGCGTCGCGCGAGCCCGGGCGTGCTGAGTCGTCCATCGGAACCGCCTCTCGAGTTCGGGGTCGCCCGTGCCCATTGTGCCCGCCGAGGCGACCCGGACCTCGCGCCCGACCCTGCGACCGGATGAACCGAAAGGAACGTCAAGGGAACCCGCCAAGTCAACCGCCTCGCGACGCTCAGCCCGTCGGCACTCGGGCCGATGAACAGGCCAGAGGCCGTGATCGAACAGAGGTCCGGCGAGGAGGTCCCATGTCCGGCACCACCCGACGCGGAGCCCGAGCGGGCGCCGCCGCCATCGTCGTCGCCGTCGTCATCGGTGCGGGTGCCGCCGCCACCCTCCTCGGCGTCGAGGACATCGCCCGTGAGACGCCCGCCGCGCCGGCCACGACCTCGACCACCGACGCGTCTGGTGCGACGCGCCCGTCGAGTGACGCAGCGTCCGGGGTGGCGGCGGCCCGCACCCGCACCGCGTTCACGGTCGTGCTCAACGGAGACATGCTGCTGCATCCGACGCTGTGGCGCACGGCGGCCGCCGACGGCAAACGCAGCGGCGCGCGGCCCTATGACTTCCGGCCCCTCATCGGGGCGATGCGCCCGCTCGTCTCGGGGGCCGACCTGGCGGTCTGTCACCTCGAGACGCCCGTCGGCAAACCCGGCGGCCCGTTCCGCGGGTACCCGTCGTTCACCGTGCCGCCGCAGATCCTGCCGGCGCTGAAGTGGGCCGGCTACGACGCGTGCACCACCGCCTCCAATCACACCCTCGACGACTCCCTGACCGGGTTGGCGCGCACGACGTCGGCGCTCGACGCGGCCGGCCTGGCGCACACCGGCAGCTGGGTCACCGCGCAACAGGCACGCCGGCCGCTGATCATGACCGTCAAGGGAGTGCGGGTCGCGGTCGTCAGCGGCACCTACGGCCTCAACGGGCGACGGCTGCCCCGCGACAAGGCGTGGGCCGTCGGCACCATCGACCCGGCCCGCCTCATCGGCGAGGCGAAGCGGGCCCGCGCCGCCGGCGCCGACGTCGTGCTCGCTGCCCTGCACTGGGGGCAGGAGTACCGCAACGCCCCGACCGCTCAGCAGAAGAGCATCGCCACCGCGTTGAGCCGGTCCGGCCAGTTCGACCTCGTGTACGGCCACCACGCCCACGTGGTGCAGCCGTTCCAGCGGGTCGGCTCCACCTGGGTGTTGTACGGCCTCGGCAACGCCGTCGCCCATCAGGCCGCGAGCCGCTCCGGCACGTACGAGGGGGTCACCGCGCGCGTGACGTTCACGCCGCTGAGCGGCTCATCGCGGTGGAAGGTCAGCGCCTTGGAGTATGTGCCAACGGTCATCCTGCGCGAGTCCGCGGGGCGGCCCGTGCGGGTCGCCCCCGTCTCCGCGGCGCTGGCCGACCCGCGCCTCGCTCGCGGGCAGCAGGCCCGTCTCAAGGCGGCCCGCGCCAACGTCGTCAAGGTCGTCACCTCGCTCGGCGCGACCCGCGAGGGAGCCCGCGAAGGCCGCTGAACAGACCGCTGAGCACGACGCGCGGCCGCCGCCGGAGGGGACCCCGGATACGCGAGAGGCGCTCAATCCGAACCCCAGGTCAGATTGAGCGCCTCTCGCGTGTGTCGTGCCTGCGCCGGCCGCAGCCTGCGCGGGTCTAACGAATCAGTACGCCCCGGATCCCGCGACCACCGCACGGAACGTGCGGAACAGGATCTGCAGGTCGACGATCGGCGACCAGTTGTCGACGTAGCGCAGGTCGAGCCGGATCGACTGCTCCCAGTCGAGGTTGCTGCGGCCGCTGATCTGCCACAGACCGGTCATGCCGGGGCGCACGTGCAGCCGGCGCATCGCGTCGGGCTCGTACTGCTCGACCTCGGCCTGGCTCTGCGGACGCGGTCCGACCAGCGACATCGTGCCGAACAGCACGTTGAACAGCTGGGGCAGCTCGTCGAGGCTGTACTTGCGCAGGAAGTGGCCGATACCGGTGATGCGCGGGTCGCGCTTCATCTTGAACTGCACGGCGTTGCCGTCGGACATGTGCAGCAGCGACTCGAGCTTCTTCTCCGCGTCGACGCACATCGTGCGGAACTTGTAGATGGTGAACATCTCGCCGCGCACACCCACCCGCTTCTGCCGGAAGATCACCGGGCCCGGGTCGGTCACCTTGATGGCGAGCGCGATCCCGATGAACAGCGGCGACAGCATGAGGATGAGGAAGAACGCGAGCGTGCGGTCCATGAGGCTCTTGAGGATCACCGAGCGGCGGGTGGCCGCAGGGCGCTCGATGTGCAGCAGCGACATGTCCGTGGACTGCCGGATCGACAGGCGCGGGCCCGCGACGTCGAGGAGGCCGGTGGAGACGACGAGCTCGACGCCCCGCTCCTCCAGCGCCCACGCGAGGCGGCGCAGCTGCTTGCCGGCGAGCTCCGGGTGCGAGGTCACCACGACGACCTCGGCGTCGACCAGGTCGACAGCGGAGATCGCGTCCAGCGGCGAACCCATGACCGGCACGTTCTCGATGTCGGTCGT
>JBDIAM010000395.1:0-3299 GCA_039812445.1 Piscicoccus intestinalis
CGGCTCGGGCGGCTCGGGCGGCTCGGGCGGCTCGGCGACGAAGATGACGTCGACGTCGGAGACGTAGTTGAGTTCGCGCCCACCGCATTTGCCCATGCCGATCACGGCGAGACGGGCCTGCGCGGCGGCGTCGGGGTGCTGCTCGACGGCGATCGCGACGCCGGCCTCGAGCGCGGCGGAGGCAAGGTCGGCCAGGGCACCGGCGGCCCACGGCATCTCCTCCCCGGGGTCGTCGGCGGTCAGATCGAGCGCGGCGATGCCGAGCAACTGCTCGCGGTAGCCCAGCCGCAGCGCGTCCTCGGCGTAACGATCGCCTCGCGCGCCCGGGCCGACGGCCGCGACGAGCCGCTCGGAGCGTTCAGAGGCGGTGGGGCGCTCGGCGTACGCGGCCGCGGGCCACTGTCGGGGGTGCCGCACGAGGTGGTCGCCGAGGGCGGTCGACGCGCCGAGTACCGCGAGGAGCCGGTCGCGCTCCGGACTGTGGCCGCGCAGGAGGTCGCGCAGCTCGTCGACACGCGGGTCGCGGACGGCCGGGCCGCCGAGGCCCTCACCGGCGGCGGCCTCGAGCAGCCGCACGAGCGTGAGCAGCGCGAGCACCGGCTCCGCGGTGTAGGCGAGCGCCCGCAGCAGCCCGGTCTCGTCGCCGTCGAGGTCGACGAGATCCGCGAGCGTCGGGGATTGCGCGAGGCTCAGCGCCCGCCCGCTGTCCTCGAACCCCAGGCGCGCCAACCAGGCTGCGGGGCTGCTCTGCCCGCGTTCCACGCGTACCGACATCACGTTCGCAGTTCACCGTTTCTGGGCACCGGCGCGGCGCCCCTGCGGCGGCCCGGCCGGAGCTCCGTGTTCGCATCCGTGCCCGCTCGTCGAGGCCACCGGCGGCCCCGCGAGGACCCAGATGACCGCCGCACGAGATCGAACCGGCGCCGGCTGGCTACAGGATGGGCAGCAGACGCTCGAGTTCGAACGGGGTGACCTGGGCTCGGTAATCCTTCCACTCCTGACGCTTGTTGCGCAGGAAGACGTCGAAGACATGCTCACCGAGCGTCTCGGCGACCAACTCCGAACGCTCCATCGTCGCGATCGCCTCGTGCAGCGACGTCGGCAGCGCCGCGATGCCCATCGCCTGCCGCTCGGCCTCCGTGAGGGCCCAGACGTCGTCCTCGGCCTCCTCGGGCAACTCGTATTCTTCCTCGACGCCCTTGAGCCCGGCTGACAGCAGCACCGCGAACGCCAGGTAGGGGTTGCACGCGGGGTCGAGGGTGCGTACCTCGATCCGAGAGCTGTTCTCCTTCGACGGCTTGTACATCGGCACCCGCACCATCGCGCTGCCGTTGTTGTGCCCCCAACAGACGTAGGCCGGGGCCTCGCCGCCGCCCCAGAGCCGCTTGTAGGAGTTGACCCACTGGTTGGTGACCGCGACGATCTCGCTGCCGTGCCGCAGCAGACCCGCGATGAACTGGCGCGCGACCTTGCTCAGCTGATACCGCGAGCCGCCCTCGTAGAAGACGTTGCGGTCGCCCTCGAACAGCGACAGGTGGGTGTGCATGCCGGAGCCCTGCGCGCCGGACAACGGCTTGGGCATGAAGGAGGCGAAGCAGTCCTGCTGGAGGGCGACCTCCTTGATGACCGTGCGGAACGTCATGATGTTGTCCGCCGTGGACAGCGCGTCGGCGTAGCGCAGGTCGATCTCCTGCTGGCCGGGACCCGTCTCGTGGTGGGAGAACTCCACCGAGATGCCCATCGACTCCAGCATCGTGATCGCCCGGCGCCGGAAGTCCTGCCCGAGGCCCTGGGGCACGTGGTCGAAGTAGCCCGACTGGTCGACGGGCTCCGGAGCCTGACCGGGGCGCATCGGGGTCTTGAAGAGGAAGAACTCGATCTCGGGGTGGGTGTAGAAGCTGAACCCCATGTCGGAGGCCTTCGCCAGCGCCCGGCGCAGCACGAACCGCGGGTCGGCGTAGCTCGGGGCGCCATCGGGCAGCAGGATGTCGGCGAACATGCGGGCGGTGCCGGGCGGGGCGCCGCGCCACGGCAGCACCTGAAACGAGCTCGGGTCGGGCTTGACGAGCATGTCGGACTCGGTGACGCGGGAGAAGCCCTCGATGGCGCTGCCGTCGAAGCCCAGTCCCTCCTCGAAGGCGCCCTCGAGCTCGGCCGGTGCGACCGCCACCGACTTCAGCGTGCCGAGAACGTCGGTGAACCACAGGCGCACGAAGCGGATGTCGCGTTCCTCGATCGTGCGCAGCACGAACTCCTGTTGACGATCCATAGGACGATCTTGCCGCACCACCGCGGCTGACGACGCACCGACCACGCGGGAGGCGGGTGTTGCATCGAACCAGCCGGGCCGTCGGGGATCTTTCGGGGATCTTTCGGGATCTTCGAGCAACGTTCGTGAGTGCGTTGCATCCCGAGCGCATCGGTGATGAGGTTGACTGACCAGCATGGCTCGCCGGGTCGCCGGCGAGATGGGATCGAGGAGGTTGCGATGACCGTGGAGAATGCCGGGTCCGAACCGGACACCGATCGGCCGGACACCATCGAGGTTGTCCAGCACGTGGCGCGGCCGGTCGGTGAGGTGTGGGCGCGACTGACGCAGAAGGAGGGCATCGAGGCCTTCCTGGGCGAGGGAGCGATGCTCGGCGGCAAGGGGGACAAGTGGCGCGCGGGCGACGGAACGTACGGGGTGACGCGTAGCTACCATCCCGAGCAGCAGGTGCGCGTGTCCTGGCACGCCGACGACGAGGCTCCTCCGACGATGGTGGACCTGCAGATGACCCCCGAGGGAGACGGCACGCTGCTGACCCTGCGCCACGAGCACCTACCGCAGGACGCCGACCACCAGGCCCTGTCGCAGCGCTGGGACGCCGCGATGCACCGCCTGACCCAGGTCTGAGCTGGCTGAGCCGACCGAGCCGGCTGCGCCCGACGGTTACCCGGACGCACCGAAGGCCCCGACGCGAACGATCGCGCGGGGCCTTCGTCGTGGCTGGGTTTTCTCGCCGGAGTCAGCGCCCTGCGCACTCGCAGCGGGGCCGGCCGGGCTCGGCGAGCTCAGTCGAGGCCGTCCTCCTCGCGGCGGCGGCGGTCCTCCTCGTCCCAGGCTTCGGTCTTCTCGCGGGCGGTCTCCAGGGCGCGGGACGCCTCGTCGCGGGAACCGTAGGGGCCCATGACGTTCTCACCGGCGGACTTGTTGTCGTCGTCCTCCACCTGGCCGGTCTTCACGTTGTACCAGTACTGCATCACAAACCTCCCGGGTCGACGGTGAGCCGCTGGCACCACTGTAGGCGCGCGCCGTC
>JBDIAM010000396.1:0-3293 GCA_039812445.1 Piscicoccus intestinalis
CGGCGACCGAATCGGCCCCCGTCACGACCGCTGAGAACTGCGTGTCGTGGTGAGGACTGCGGTTCGTGCCGCAGTCCTCACCGCGACACGCAGTTCCCAGGGTCGTTGGGGCGGTGGAGGGTGAAGACGAACGGGGGCAGGCCGCGGGCGTCCATGACCCCGAGGAGCGTGTCGTCGTCGACGGCGCGGAAGTGGTCGTTGATCGGCAGGGTGTCGTAGCTCATCGTCGCCGTGGCCACGCCGCGGTAGGTCATCATCCGCAGCCGCGCCCGGGGCTTGCGGGTGCGGCGCAGGCGCAGCGCGCGCCGCCCGAGCGCTGCGAGCCGCGGATCGTGCAGCGCACCGGCTCCCAGCAGTGACAACGGCAGGCCGGTCGGATCGACACTGAACCGGCCCCGCCCGTCTTGGAAGACGAGGGGGTGCACGTCGTCGGGGCCGTCGAAGCGCTTGCCCCACCAGCCGTACAACTCGAGGAGCCCGTCGAGCGGGTGGCCCGTGGGCACGCCCGATCCGCGCCACTCGCCGCGCAGTCGCCGCGCCTCCACCGGCGGCAGCGAGTCGAAGCGCGCGAGGGCCGCGGTGAGTTCGGGTGTCTCCATGCGGGTCTCCTGGTCGACGGCTGTCACCGCAGCGTAGCGACGGCCAGGGCCGGCGCGAACCGGCGCCGGATCGACCGGACCAGCCCCGTGACCGGCCGCGCGTCGAGTGCTTGCATGGGAACATGAGCACGGTTCCGCTCGATCGCGTGCGCGCCACCGACGTCGCCCTGGCCGGCGGCAAGGGCGCCAACCTCGGCGAGCTGATGGCCGCCGGCCTGCCGGTGCCCGCCGGCTTCGTCGTCACCACCGACGCCTACCGACGCGCCGCCCGGGGCGAGCCCACCCCCGAGGACCTCGCGGCGATCACCGCCGCCTATGCCGACCTCGGCGAACCGCTGGTGGCGGTGCGTTCGTCGGCGACCATCGAGGACCTGGCCGAAGGCAGCTTCGCCGGCCAGTTCGAGACGGTCCTCGGCGTCCGCGGCCCGGAGGCGGTGGCCCGCGCGGTGCGTCGGTGTTGGGCCTCGCTGTCGGGTCCGACCGCCGCCGCCTACCGCGCCTACCACGAGATCGACGCCGAGGCGGCGATGGCTGTCGTCGTGCAGGTGCTCGTCGACGCCGAGGCGGCAGGCGTCATGTTCACGGCCGACCCGTTGACCGGCCGCCGCGACCGGACCCGCATCTCGGCCGCGCTCGGCCTCGGAGACGGGGTGGTCGACGGCACCGTGCCGACCGACGAGGTCGTCGTGCGACGCGACGACGGGGCGTGGCGCGTCGACACCCGCGAGGTCGCCGACAAGACCCACCGCTCCAGTCTCGTTGACGACACCGGGGGCGACACCGATGTCGGTACCGGGGGCGACACCGACGGCGGCGCGGCCGTGCGCGCCGTCGATCGCCCGGGCGCAGCGGCCCTCTCCGACGAGCGCTGTCTCGAACTCGCCGAACTCGGCGCCACGATCCAGAACCACTTCGGCCGGCCGATGGACGTCGAGTGGGCGATGGCGCGCGGGCGGTTGTGGATCGTGCAGGCGCGCCCCATCACCGCCCTGCCGGAGCCGATCGGCGATCCACCGACCGACTGGAGCGTGCCCGACCGGACCGGCATGTACGCCCGGGCCAGCATCGTCGAGCAACTGCCCGAACCGCTGACACCGCTGTTCGGCGACATGGTGGAACCGGCGGTCACCGGCTCCCTGACAGCGCTGTTCCGCGAGGGGATGGGTGACCTCGTGCACCCGGGCGACCTGACGTTCGTGCGCGTCAACGACTATGCGTACTACCACTATTCACTCGGTGGGCTGCTCCGGATGTCGGCCGGTGCCGTGCCGATGGCCCTGACCGGCAAGCTGCGCAATCCCGGCGGGCTCTGGCGCGAAACCACCCATCCGGCGTACGCCCACGTCGTCTCCCGATGGCGCGAACGCGACCCCGAGCGCCTTGCTGCGACAACGCTGCTCGACGGAGCCGCCGAACTGTTGTACGCGGGCTGCGAGTACTACACCTCCGTTCAACGCGTCATCCCGGACGCGGCCACCAGCGAGATCCTGTTCACCCGCGCCTACGCGGCGGTGCGGCGGCCGGGCGACCCGCCCGCCACCACCTTCCTACTCGGCGGCGACAGCGAGCCGATCCGCGCCGAGAAGTCGCTCTTCGATCTGGCCCTGTGGGTAAGCGATCGCCCACAACTGTGTGAAGTCGTCGGGTCGGCGGACGTCGACGAGGTGGTCGGCGGACCGGCTCCGGAGGACGTGGACGGGGCGGTGTGGCCGCAGTGGCAGCGACGCCTGCGCGAACACCTCGACCGGTTCGGCCACGCCGTGTACAACCTCGACTTCGCCAGCCCGGTGGCCGCCGACACCCCTGCCCCGGTGCTGACGGCGATGCGCCACTACCTCGTCGCGGAGCCGGGTTCCGTCGACCCGCGAGCGCGGCAACACCGCCTCCTGAGCGAGCGGGAGGCGGCGAGCGCCGCGCTGCTGGGGCGGCTCGACCCGGTGCGCCGCCGGGTGATCGAGCCGTTGCTGCGCCGCGCCCAGGACCGGGTCGTGCTGCGTGAGGACGCGCTCGCGGACATCGGGCTGGCGTGGCCCACGATCCGCCGGCTGCTGCGCGAGCTCGGCAGTCGGCTCGTCGAGGCGGGCGCGCTGCCCGACCGGGACGACGTGTTCTGGCTCACCATCGACGAGGCCCGCTGCGCCGCAAGGGCACTCGACGACGACCAGCCTCCGGAACCGGACCTCGCCGACGCGCTGGAGTCGCGCCGGATGACGTGGCGCGGACAGCTGAGCGTCACGCCGCCGCAGCTGCTGCCGGACAACGCGATGAACCGCCTGACGCGCCGCTGGATGCCGCAGCACGCCGGCGACCAGAGCGGGAACACCCTCGAAGGGCTCGCGGCCAGCGGCGGCCGCGTCACCGCCTCCGCCTGCCTCGTGCTGACCCCGGCCGACTTCGCCCACCTGCGGCCGGGCATGGTGCTCGTCTCGCGGATCACGACCCCCGCCTACACGCCACTGTTCGCGCTCGCGTCGGCGGTCGTCACCGACGTCGGCGGCCCGCTGTCGCACTCCTCGATCGTGGCCCGCGAGTTCGGCATCCCGGCGGTGCTCGGCACCGCGAGCGCCACCCAGCGCATCCGCGACGGCCAGACGATCACCGTCGACGGCGGCCGCGGCCTCGTACTGCTGAACGGCGACGCCGACGCGAGCCTCGCGGCCGAAGGCCCCGAGACGGCCGGGGCGGCCGAGCACT
>JBDIAM010000397.1:0-3293 GCA_039812445.1 Piscicoccus intestinalis
GCCTTCCACGCGAAGTCGAGGTCGATGAGCGTCGCGTCGTCGACCGACGGCCCGGCGACGAGCGTCCAGTACAGCGGGGCGTCGCCGTGCCCGGCGGTCGGCTTGTCGTTCTCGCTCGGCTCGATGACCGCGTCGATGCGGTCGCGTTCCTGCACGAGCAGGCCGCCGGAGATCGCGCGCGTCTCGACGCCGCCGGGGGTCGGCGCCGGCACGGTGAGCAGCCGCAGGTTCTTCTTGGCGGTGAGCACCTCCAGCGCCGCGTCCTCGAACGCCGGCGCGACGATGACCTCGGTGAAGATGTCCTTGACGACCTGCGCCATCGCCTCGGTGACCGGCGCGTTGGTGGCGATGACGCCGCCGAAGGCCGACAGCGGGTCGCACGCGTGCGCCTTGGCGTGGGCGTCGGCGATGTCGGTGCCGACGGCGATCCCGCACGGGTTGGCGTGCTTGATGATCGCGACGGTCGGAGCGCTCCCCTGGTCGTAGGCGGCGCGGTAGGCGGCGTCGGCGTCGACGTAGTTGTTGTAGCTCATCTCCTTGCCGTGCAGCTGCTGCGCCTGCCCGAGCCCGGGGGCGCCGTTGACGGCGGAGTACAGCGCGGCCTTCTGGTGCGGGTTCTCGCCGTAGCGCAGCGTGTGCAGCTTGGCGTACGTGCCGCCCATCCACGCCGGGAAGCCGGTGCCCTCGCTGCTGTCGGTGAGCACGGAGCCCATCCACGAGGCGACCGCCACGTCGTAGGAGGCGGTGTGCACGAACGCTGCGGCCGCGAGCGCCGCGCGCTGGGCGAGCGTGAAGCCGCCGGCGGCGACCGCCTCCAGGGCGCTCTCGTACTGGTCGGGGCTGGTGAGGATCGCGACACTCGGGTGGTTCTTCGCGGCGGCGCGCACCATCGAGGGGCCACCGATGTCGATCTGCTCGACGCACTCGTCGGGGCTCGCTCCGGAGGCGACGGTCTGGCTGAACGGGTACAGGTTGGACACGACGAGCTCGAACGCTTCGATGCCGAGTTCGTCGAGCTGGGCGAGGTGCTCGCTCTTGCGGCTGTCGGCGAGGATGCCGGCGTGCACGCGCGGGTGCAGGGTCTTGACGCGGCCCTCGAGGCATTCGGGAAAGCCGGTGAGGTCCTCGACCTTGGTCACCGGCAGGCCGAGGTCGGCGATGGCCTTGGCGGAGCCGCCGGTGGAGACGAGGGCGACGCCCGCCTCGTGCAGTCCGGTGACGAGTTCGGCCAGGCCGGTCTTGTCGTAGACGGAGACGAGGGCGCGGCGCACGGGGCGGCGGGGGCCGGTGGCCTCGGTGGGCTCGGTGGGCTCGATGGCCTCGGTGGGCTCGGGCGCGTCGGTCGTCGGTGTGTCGGTCACGAGAAGCACTCCTGTGGTTGCGTGGTCGCGTCGTCGGTCCGCTCGGGCACCCAGGCGGGCGATGCCCTGGCGTTCGGTCTCACTCCCCGGTGGTGCATCCACCCGCGCCAGTCGTGTCGCCTCGAGCCTAGCGACCCCCGATGCGCACGTGTCGGCCGTCCACGGTGAAGCCGTCTCGGGCGAGGGCGGCGACGACGTCGACGAGCATCGAGCGCTCGGCGACCTTGATGCGCTCGTGCAGGCTCTCCTCGTCGTCGCCGGGCTCGACCGCGACGGCCCGCTGCTCGATGATCGGGCCGGTGTCGACGCCGGCGTCGACGACGTGGCACGTGGTGCCGGTGACCGTGACGCCGTAGGCGAGCGCGTCGCGCACCCCGTGGGAGCCGGGAAAGCTAGGCAGCAGCGCGGGGTGGGTGTTGATGACCGTGTGTGCGGCGAGCACGCGCGGCCCGAGGATCTTCATGAAACCCGCGGAGACGACGAATCGCGGCTCGTACGAGGCGATCCGCCCGGCCAGGGCGGCGTCCCAGGAGTCCCGGGACGGGTGGTCGGCGACGCGCTCGACGAACGTGTCGATGCCGGCCCGGCGAGCCCGGTCGAGGCCGGCGATGTCGTCGCGGTCCGCGCCGACCGCGGCGATGCGCACCCCGTAGCCGGGGTCGGCGCTCGCGTCGATGAGGGCCTGCAACAGGGTGCCGGAGCCGGAGACGAGGACGACGACGGGCGCGGGCTGCACAGCGGCAACCCTATGCGAACCCGGCGCCGCCCAGCAGCCAGCCGGTACCGTCTGGGAATGGCCACCGCTGCCCCATCGAGCCCCCGCAAGATCCTCCTGGACGCCGACCCCGGGCACGACGACGCCGTCGCGCTGCTGCTCGCGCACGCGAACCCGCGGATCGACCTGCTCGCGGTGACGACGATCGGCGGCAACCAGACCCTCGAGAAGGTCACCCGCAACGCCCTCGGGGTGCTGACGCTGCTCGGCGCGACCGACATCCCGGTGGCGGCCGGGTGCACGCGCCCGCTCGTGCGGCCGGTGCGGGTGGCGGCCGACATCCACGGCGAATCGGGCCTCGACGGGGTCGACCTACCGTCTCCGTCTCCGGGCATCGCGCTCGACCCGCGGCACGCCGTCGACCTCATCATCGACACCGTCATGGCGCACGCCCCCGGTGAGGTCACGCTCGTGCCGACCGGTCCGCTGACGAACATCGCGCTCGCGGCGCGCAAGGAGCCCGCGATCGTCGAGCGGGTGCGCGAGGTCGTGCTCATGGGAGGCGGGGTGCACGAGGGCAACGCCACCCCCGTCGCCGAGTTCAACATCCTGTGCGACCCGGAGGCGGCGGCCATCGTCTTCGACGCGGGCTGGGACGTCGTCATGGTGGGGCTCGACGTGACGCACCAGGCGTTGGCGACCCCCGAGGTCGCGGCGCGGGTCGGGGAACTCGACTCGCCCGTCTCCCGATTCGTGGGGCAGCTCATCGAGGCGTTCGGACGCGCGTACCGCGACGTGCAGGGGTTCGACGCCCCGCCGGTCCACGACCCGTGCGCGGTGGCGTACGTCATCGATCCGGCGATCGTCGCCACCCGGCGGGCCGGGCTCACCGTGGAGTTGGCCGGCGGGCACACGACCGGGATGACCGTGGCCGACCTGCGCGGGCCCGAGCCGACCGACTGCCACACCCGGGTGGGGGTGGGGCTCGACGTCGAGCGGTTCTGGGATCTCGTCGTCGACGCGGTGCGCCGACTCTCCTGAGGGCGGTTCGGCGGCCGAACGAGCTCTCGGGCGGGCCGTTTCGCGGGTCGGACTCAGCCGCGGTCCCGGCGCGCGGTGGACCGGCCGCGGGAGCGTGGGGCCGGTCGAGGCGCGGAGCGAGTGCGGGAGCCCGATCCTCCGCGGGCCCCGTCGTCGGTGCGACCCCGCGGGGTGCG
>JBDIAM010000398.1:0-3290 GCA_039812445.1 Piscicoccus intestinalis
GTGCCCCCGGCAGGATTCGAACCTGCGACACCCGCTTTAGGAGAGCGGTGCTCTATCCCCTGAGCTACGAGGGCGTGGGGCCTGGAGCCCAGGGTAACCCGGGCCGGTGCGGCGCCGATCCGGCCCGCGGACGGACGGCAACGGCCCGATGGGCGCCTGAAGTTCAGGCCTGCTGACGGGAGGGGTCGGAGTCGGGAGAGGAGGCGGGCATGGCGGTCGAGCCGCCCTGACCGGCTCCGGCGTGGCGGTCGGGGCCGCGGCGGGTGCGCTCGCTGCGGGCGTAGGCGTCTTGGTTAGCCGGTTGCCGGTCCGGCCCCGGGCGGGGGCCGCGCTCGTCGGCGAGGGCGCCGCCGAGGATCGGCTCCGGCTCCGCGGCGATCTCGTGGTGCGGGCGGTCGAAGCGGCGCGTGATCGCCTCGGCGATGTCGAGGAACGCCTCCTGCGTGTGCGGGCGCAGCAGCTCCCAGTCGAACGTGCCGCCGTCGGCCATGTGCGGGTCGGCCGGCACGACGATGAGGTCGGCCGCCTTGCCCAGGTGCTCCAGCACCGCGCCCTTGTCGACGCTGCGGCTGACGATGTCCTTGGCCGTCAACACACAGATGCTCGTCTTGGCCAGGTGCTCGAAACCGTTGTCCTCGAGCCAGTCGATCGTCTCCGCCGCCCGCCGTGCGCCGGTCACCGACCACGCCGCCGGCACGACCACCGTCGTCGCGTACTTGAGGATCCCGCGCATCAGCGGGTGCGTCACGCCCGTGCCGCAGTCGACCTGCACGTACGAGTAGTAGCGCTGGATGACCGCGAGGATCCGCTCGAAGTCGTCCGAGCTCAGCGAGTCGCCCAACACCGGGTTCGGCTCGCCCGGCAGCACCGTGAGCCGACCCGCCGTCACCGTGAACTGCGACAGGTCCTCCAGGGAGTCGATCCGGTCGACATTGCGCGACAGCGCCGTGATCCCCGCCAGCTGCCGGCCCACCAGCCGCTCGGCCAGGTCGCCCGCGTCGGGGTTCGCGTCGATCGCGAACACCGGATCCGGCCGCAGGTCCGCCAGCGCCACCGACGTCGCCGCCGTCGTCGACGTCTTGCTCACCCCGCCCTTGAGGCAGAAGAACGCCGTCACGTGCTTGCCCCGCAGCTGCGTCGCGATCTGCGACTCGCGGTCGCGGTGCCGCTGCTCCTTCTCGCTCGGCCCCGGATTCCACAACCCCCCGGAGGCGGTGTACGCCAGCGCCCGCCAGCCCATCCGCGGCCGCGTGCGGCGCGGGCGCACCATCGGCCCCTCGGAGGGAATGCTGCGCACGGACTTGTGCTGGCGCTCTTGATCATCCATCGCCGGTTAATCCTTCTGGAGGGGCGGGTAGGGCGTACCTTGCCCCACAGATTCCCGGTCCCGTCACAGCGCGTCAACTCGACAGCGACACGATGTTCACCTGGCGAACCGGACGAACATCCGATTCGTAACTTGTCGCGGATGCCCAGTTTCTCCCGTGCGCCGCAAAGGGATTCGTGCACAGGCGACAGCGGGGAGCTCGCCGGGGCCCGTCCGGGCGCACCGTCGTGTCATCCGAGATGCCCCGTTTGTTCAGGTGTCGTCCCGCGAGTGGCGCGCCCGGGGCCGCTAGCGTGCCGTCTCGGCGCCGGGGGAGCGCCCGTCGACCGTGCGGCCGGCCCGCCCCATGCATCGCCGAACTCAAGGATGAGAAGGGACGTCATGACGCTGTCGTCGAAGGTCTTCCGTGCGCCCGTGGGGGCGCCCGCGGGCCCCGCCTGCCCAGCCCGTTCCGCTGGCTCCGCCCGCCCGACCCGCATCGCCCTGGCCGCAGCGTTGGCGCTGCCGATGATGCTCGGTGGTGCACCAGCCGCGCCAGCTGCCCACGCTGCCCCAGCTGCCCCGGCCACCTCGGGAACAGCGAGTGCCCCTGCCTCGCAACGCGACCGGCTCCGGCTGGGCGATGCCGACCTGCCCGAGTCCCGCACCACGCGCGCCCTCGCCGCCGGGGTCACCCACACCGTCATCACGCGCGGGGAGGGCACCGCCACCGCCGCCCGCATCAACGACACCAGCCGCGGCCCCTGGCGCATCAACGTCGTGACCATCGACCCGCGCCGCAGCCGGCACACCCTGGAGACGGCGTTCGGTAACACGCTCATGGCCCCCGAGACCACCTCGCGGATCGCCGCCTGGGCCGGGGCCAAGGTCGCGCTGAACGGCAGCTTCTTCAACTACCACGGGCCGGCGGCCTTCCGCGGCGACCCGGTCGGTCTGACCGTCACCGCCGGCACCGTGATGAGCGAGCAGACCGGCAGCACCGCCGAGCAGAACGTGCTCATCGACGCCGACCGCGGCCGCCTGCGCATGGGTCGGTTCACGTGGAAGGGCTACGTGCGCAACACCGCCACCGACAAGGCCCGCACCCTCGCCGGCGTCAACCGCGTGCCCCGCGTGCCCGCCCCCTGCGCCTCCGGTGAGACCGAAGCGTGCGCCGCCGCCACCGGCGAACTCGTCAGGTTCTCACCGCGATTCGCGGCAAGCACCCCCAGCGGCCCCGGAGCGGAGGCGGTCTACGGGCCCGACGGCTGCCTCGTGCGCGTCAGCCCCACCCGCGGCACGAAGCTCAGCTCGGCGCAGTTCTCCGTGCAGGGCACCGGGGCGCGCGCGGCGCAACTCCTGCGGGAGGCCGACGACGGCTGCGTGCGCCTCGACGAGTACGTGCTCGACGGCAACGGAGACCGCATGCGGCTGCGCTCGGACACCTACGGCCTCAGCGGCCGCTACCGGCTCGTGCGCGACGGCGACATCGTGCGAAACACCGGCAGCGCCACGCTCTTCGGGCGGCATCCGCGCTCGATCATCGGCCGCACCGCCGACGGCACGATCCGGCTCGTGACGATCGACGGGCGATCGGTCTCCAGCGTCGGCGCCACCCTCGTCGAGGCGGCCCAGGTGGCCCGTGGCCTCGTCCTGGTCGACGCGGTCAACCTCGACGGCGGCGGCTCCACGACGCTGGCCGTCGACGGCGCGGTCGTCAACCGCGTCTCCGGCGCCGCCGAGCGGCCCGTCAGCGATGCTCTCGTCCTCGTTCGCTGAGCACGCCGTGCGGCAGCCGGTTGTGCGCAGGCCATTGGGCGCGCCGGAGCCTGACGTTACGATTCAGCGGTGAGTTCCACCCCCTCCAGCGACCGACCCGAGCCGCCCGCGAGCACCCCGACGGCGACGCCGGACGCCGCGAAGGGCCCGCAGGCCGCCGCCCGCGCCGCCTCGAGCGCGCCCTCCGCGCCTGCTGCCTCCGCTG
>JBDIAM010000399.1:0-3283 GCA_039812445.1 Piscicoccus intestinalis
TCGGGCCCGCAGTACCGGGAGGCGGTGGCGGCGGCCGTGAGCCACATCGGCCGGGGCGAGGTCGACAAGGTCGTGCTCGCCCGCGACCTGCTCGCGCAGGCCGAGCGGCCGATCGACGCGCGGCTGTTGCTCGACCGGCTCGCCCGGGGCTACTCGCGCACGTGGGTGTTCTGCGTCGACGGCCTGCTCGGGGCGACCCCGGAGATGCTCGTGCGGCTCGAGCGCGGGCTGGTCACCTCGCGGGTGCTCGCCGGCACGATCCGGCGCACCGGCGACGACGAGCACGATCTGGCCCTCGCCGGCTCCCTCGCCCGCAGCAGCAAGGACCTCGAGGAACACGAGTACGCCGTGCGCTCGGTCGCCGACGCGCTCGCGCCGCACTGCACGTCGATGAACGTGCCCGAGTCGCCGTTCGTGCTGCACCTGCCGAACGTCATGCACCTGGCCACCGACGTGGCCGGCCGCACCCGCAACGGAGACAGCTCGCTGGCCCTGGCCGCCGCGCTGCACCCCTCCGCGGCCGTGTGCGGCACGCCGCGCGCCGCCGCCGACGCGCTCATCGCGCGGCTCGAGGGCATGGACCGCGGCCGCTACGCCGGGCCGGTCGGCTGGATGGACGCCGCCGGCGACGGCGAGTGGGGCATCGCGCTGCGCTCCGGCGAACTCGACCCCGACCAGCCCCGGCGGATCCGGATCTTCGCCGGCTGCGGCATCGTCGCCGGCTCCGACCCCGACGAGGAGCTGCGCGAGTCGGAGGCCAAGCTCGTCCCCATGCGCGACGCCCTCACCGGCTGACGGCCCCCGGCCGTCCCTCCCACGCCCCTCACGTCCCCCGCCGACGCCCTCCCAACGTCCCTGAAAACTGCGTGTCACGGTCGGACCTGCAGTCCGTGCCGCAGTCCTCACCACGACACGCAGTTCTCAGCGAGGTTCTGAGGGGCGTCGGCGCGGCCGGGCTCCGCGAACCGTCTCCGCAAACCGGTTTGCTTGCTCGGGGCGGGTCGACCGACCCTGGGGGCGTGACGACGATCCGACCGCTGACCAGTGCCGACGCCGACGCCTTGCTCGACCTCACCGACTACGCGTTTATCGCCGACCCCGGGCGCCCGTGGCGCGAGTCGCTGCTCGAACAGGTCGACTTCAACAACACGTTCGGCGCGTTCCGCGACGGTGAGCAGGTCGGCGGGTACCTGTTCTACGACCTGACGATGGCCGAGCCCGGACCGCTGGGCACGGTGCGCGCCCAGCCCCTGCCCGGACTGAGCTGGGTGACCGTGCACCCCGACCACCGGCGCCGCGGCGTGCTGTCCGCGATGATCCGTCACCACCTCGCCGACCTGCGCGAACGGGGCGCCGCGTGGAGCGGTCTGACCGCCAGCGATCCCCGGATCTACGGGCGGTTCGGGTACGCGGTCGCCACCCTGGCCGTGCGGTACCGCGTGCGTCAGGGAGCCCGCCTGCACGCGCCGGAGCCGGTGGCGCGCGCCGCCGACGACGTCACGGTCCGCACGCTGTTCGCCATCGACGACGACGCGATCGCCGCTCGCCTGCGGGCGATCACGCTCGAGGGCGCGGAGACGGCCCTCGGGGTGCTCACCTGGCCGGAGGGCAAGGAGCGCGGGTCGCTGCGCGATGTGCCCGACTCCCGACGCGACCTCGAGCCGCTGCACGCTCTCGTCGCCACCCGCGGCGGGCGCGACGTCGGCGCCGTCGTCTACCGGCGCACCTCGGACTGGCCGGCGCAGCCGCCGAACGGGCGCCTCGAGGTGCAGCGGATGATCGCGCTCGACGCCGGCGCGGCGCTGGCGCTCGGGCGGCGGCTCGTCGCCGAGGAGCTCATCGAACAGGTGGTGCTGCCGGACCGGGGGCTCGACGACCCGCTGCTGTGGTGGGCGGGCGGTCCGCGCGCCGCCGAGCCCACCGTCTCCGACGGGCTGTGGCTGCGGCCGGTCGACGTCGGGGCGGCGCTGTCGCGGCGGGGCTACGCGGCGCCGTGTGACGTGACGCTGCAGATCGCCGACCCGACCTGCCCGTGGAACGAGCGGCGCTGGCGGCTGGTCGTCGGCGACGACGGGGTGGGCCGTTGCGAGCCGGTGGAGGGTAACGGCACCGCGGATGTCGAGGCGCCCGTGCAGGCGCTCGGCGCCGTGCACCTCGGGCTGCGCGGCTGGGCGGCTCTGGCCGCCGCCGGGGAGGTCGTCGAGCACCGGGCCAGGGCCCTCGCCGAACTCGGCCGGGCCTTCGCGACGTCGGTGACGCCGGTGGGCGGGCTGGAGTTCTAGCGTCCGTCGACCGAGGCCGCCGCCGCGCGCAGCGCCTCGCGGTCGGCGCGGTGGGTGGCGCGGATCGGCACGTGCACGACGCGCAGGCCGTCGGGGCGCGCGCGCACCAGCTCGCGCAGGGTGTCGGCGTCGGCGGCTAGCGCGTAATCGACGCCGTGGGCGCGGCACAGCGCCGCGAGGTCGACCCGCGTCGGGGTGGTGAACAGCCTCTCGAACCCGTCGGCGTCGCGTTCGCGGCGGCCCGCCTCGCCGTATTCGAGGGTCGCGAAGATCCCGCCCCCGCCGTCGTCGGCGACGACGATCGTCAGGTCGGGGCGGGGCTCGCCGGCGCCGACGGCGAGGGCGTTGGCGTCGTGCAGAAACGTCAGGTCGCCGACCAGCGCGTAGGTGGGCACGTCCGGGCGCGCCAGGGCCAGGCCGGAGGCGGTGGACACGCAGCCGTCGATGCCGGCCAGTCCGCGGTTGGCGACGACGGCGGGCCCGGCCGGGCCGCGGGCCGTCTCCACGTCGCGGGCGCTGTTGGAGGAGCCGACGAACAGGCACGCGTCGGCGGGCAGCGCCCCGAGCAGCGCGTGGGCCAGGCCGGCACCCCCGGGCGGTCCGTCGGCCCAGTCGGCGCGCAGGTGCGCGGTGACCGCCTCGTGCAGCGCGGAGCCGGTCCGCTGCCACAACGCGTACCAGGCCTCGTCGCGTTGGGTTTGATCGCGCTCGGTCTCGTCGTTGGTCTCGTCGCGCTCGGTCTCGGGGTGGCCGGGTGCGTCGGGGTGGCCGGTGTGGGCGGGTTCGGTTGGCGGCCAGGGGTGCACGGCGTGCAGCACGTGCCCGGGGTCGGGCCACCGCGGCCCGTCGGAGACGGCCTCGACCCGCACGCCCGGGGTGCGCAGCAGCCGGGCGGTCGCGCGCGACAGCGTCAGGCGCCCGACGAGCAGGATGCGCTCGGGGAGCAGCGCCCCGGCCCCGCGGGTCGGGTCGAGCGCGCCGGGCACGTCGAGCAGCAACGG
>JBDIAM010000400.1:0-3270 GCA_039812445.1 Piscicoccus intestinalis
GGCGGGGCATCGTCTGTGCGCGGCGCCGCGGGTGCTGCCTCGCGACGTCGTCGGGGAGCCGTGGATCGGGGTGCCGCCGGGTTTCCCGTTCGACGAGATCCGGCGTTCCATCGAGCAGGTGACCGGTGCGGCCACCGAGGTGCGTCAGCGGGTGCGCGACAACCGCATCGTCGAGTCGCTCGTCGCGGCCGGCCTCGGGATCGCGCTCCTGCCCCGGTTCACGACCCGCTGCGAAGGATTGGAGTTGCGCGCCCTGGCCGGAGTCGGTGCGACCCGATGGGTGGTCGCCATGAGCCGCCCCGATCGCGCCGAACGCGGCGCCGTGCGTGCGGTTCTCGCCGAGTTGGAGCGCATCGCGGCCGAGGTGGCGGGGCAGATGGGCGCCCCCCGGTGAAGGGCCCGGCCACCCACTGACGCAGTTCTCAGGGACGTGCGGCGAGGCGTTGGCGCAGGCCGGAGGCGCGGACGACGCGGCGCTCGACGGCGGCGCGGACGACGTCTTCGGGGCCGACGACGCGCACCTGGCGGCTGGCGCGGGTGATGCCGGTGTACAGCAGCTCGCGGGTGAGCAGGGGTGAGTCCGCTTCGGGGAGAAGCACGGTGACCGACTCCGCCTGGCTGCCCTGGGCCTTGTGGATGGTCATCGCGTGCAGCGTGTCGACGTCGCCGAGGCGGCTCGGGGCGAAGGTGCGGTAGCCGGCCGACGCTGGCGTCGGCGGGTTCGCGACGCGACCGCCGGCGCGGATCGCCTCGGCCCCGGCGATGACCGCGACGCGCCGCGCGCGATGGGACCGGCCATGCCCGGTCGGCGCCGCGACGACGACGCCGGTGTCGCCGTTGACGACGCCGGTCGCGTAGTCGTTGGCGGTCACGAGCAACGGGCGACCGACGTACATCGGGTCGAACAGCCCGTCTCCGGTGGACTCCCGCAGCCAGCCCTCGATGCGGGCGTTCCACGTGGCCACGCCGTGCTCGCCGCGTCGGTGAGCGCACAGAAGCCTGTGCCGACCGAGGGCGTCGAGGGCCCCGACCGCGTCCCCGCCCTGCGCCCGCTCGTAGATCGCGCGGGCCTGCCGGGTGAGCAGCCCCTCCAGGGCGCCGGCCGGGTCCGGGGCGTCGACCCACACGACCTGCCCCGGTTCGCCGGCCGGCGCGGCGACCGGGGAGCCGGACCGGCCCGCGCCCAGCAACTCGACGACCCGGTCGGCGTCGCCGTCGCGCAGCGCCTGCGCCAGGGCTCCGATCGCCTCCCCGTAGCGGTACACCTTGCGCAGCCGCGCGAGGGCGACGGGCGCGGAGTCGGGCGAGGCCTCGGCCCCCGCGACGAGATCGGCGAGCACCGCCCCGGCGTCGACCGAGACGAGCTGGTCGGGGTCGCCGACGAGGATGAGCCGCGTCTGCGGCCGCAGCGCCTCGAGCAGCCGCGCCATGTGCGTCAGCGACACCATCGACGCCTCGTCGACGAGCACCACGTCGTGCGGGAGCCGGTTGCTCCGGTCGTGCCGAAACCGCGTGCCGGAGTCGGGCCGCTTGCCGAGGAGCCGGTGCAGCGTCACCGCCTCGACCTCGGCCAGGTGCGCCACGGCCTCGCGCAGGTGCGGCGGGGTCGCGGCGATGATCCCGGGATCCTCGGGCGTGCCGACGAGCGCCGCGGTGAGCGCCTCCTGCATGCGGGCGGCCGCCTTCCCGGTCGGCGCCGCCAGCCCGATCCGCAGCGGCCGCGCCGAGCTGACCTGGCCGGCCGAGCCCGCCGAGCCGGCCGAGCCGACGGATCCGGCCGGGCCGGCCGAGCCGACGGATCCGGCCGGACCGTCTGAGCCGCCTGAGCTGCTCGAGCCGACCTGGCCGCCCTTGTCGCCCAAGCCGGGGGAGGCCGCCCCTGAAGTCGCGTTTCCCGTCGCGGTCTGCTCGGCGAGCAGCGCGAGGATCGTTGCGGCGGTGGTCGTCTTGCCGGTGCCGGGACCGCCGGTGATGACCGTGGTCCATGAGCGCAGCGCCCGCTGCGCGGCGTCGCGCTGGTCGGCGTCGCCGGCGCCGAACCGGCGAGCGAGCCCGTCCGCGAGCCGGGCCTCGTCGATGGCGGGGGCGGCGCGGCCCGCGCGATCCAACAGATCGGCAACGACCTGCAACTCCTGCGCGTGATAGCGCTGCAGGTAGACCAGGCCGAACTCGACGACCAGCGCCCGCTGGGCGGCCAGCTTGCTGGCCCGCACCCGCTCGACCCACTCGTCGGGTTCGGGCCAGGGCAGGTCCGCGGCGCCGGTCGCGGGGTCGCCGTCGACCTCAACCCCGGCCGCGTCAGAGGCGCCGGAAGACTCCGCGGGAGCTGAGCGCCCCGACGGCTCGCCCTCGTCGGGCGCCGCGACGACGGCACCGGAACGCCCCTGCCGGGCCACCGCCTCCAGGTCCACCGCGACCGACCCCAACCGCACGGCGCGCGTCGCGAACGCGGCGCCGAGCACCGCGACCTCGTCCTGTTCGCGCGCCGCCCGGGCCAGGGCGCGCGCGACGTGCACGTCGGCGGCGCTGAGCAGCCCCGCCGCGTTGAACTGCGCCAGCGCGCCCGCGGCGCCGAGCGCCAACCGCCGGTCGTGCGCGTCGACCGGCTCGAAGATCTCCAGCGTCATGACCCGCCTCCCCGTCGAGCCGTCGGCCTGACCTCGCCGACCGCGCCGGCCGCGCCGACCGCGCCGGCCGCGCCGGCCGCGCCGGCCTCGCCGACCCCGCCGCCGTCGAGCAGGTCGGACACCGCCTCCACGAGCGCGGGCGGCGGACGCCACGAGAACACCCCGCAGGGCTGCCCGTCGACGACCGGGGTGTCGGCGCCGCACATGCCGCGCACGTACAGGTACAGCACCCCGCCGAGGTGGCGCTTGGGTTCGTATCCGGGCAGCCGCCAGCGCAGAAAGCGGTGCGCGACGACCGCGTACAGCAGCGCCTGCAGCGGATACGACGAGTGCCCCATCGCCTCGACCAGCGCCTCCGGCCGGTACGCGGCGGCGGTCAGCGGCGCGTCGGGGTCGCCGATCGGGCCGAGCCAGTTGGTCTTGTAGTCGACCACGAGGTACCTCCCGCCGGTGCGCAGCACCACGTCGACGGAGCCGGTGAGGTACCCCCGCAGGTGCTGCTCGGCGAGCGCGGGTTGGGCGTCGAGCACGTCGGCCCAGCCGCGCACCGGGTCCCCCGCGGGAAGGTGCTCGCGCAACAACGGCGCGAGGTCGCCGAGCAGCGCCGCCCCGACCCCGGGGGCAGGGGAGCCGCCGGCTCCCG
>JBDIAM010000401.1:0-3254 GCA_039812445.1 Piscicoccus intestinalis
CTAGCCCTCGGCTGACAGGGCAGCCTTCGGCCGAGATGACAGGGCGCCTTTCGGGCCGGATGACGGGGCTGGTCAGGGGGCGGGGTGGCGCGGGCGCACCTGGCACCGCGGGCAGCTGAACGACGAGCGGTTCATGAACGCCTCGCGGCGCATGAGAGCACCGCAACGGCGACACGGAAGTCCTTGGCGCCCATAGGCGTTGAGCGATCTCTCGAAGTAGCCGCTGGCGCCGTTGACGTTGACGTAGAGCGTGTCGAAGCTCGTGCCGCCGGCCTCCAGCGCCCGGCCCATGACGTCCCGGGCATGCCCGAGCAGGCGGCCGAGCGCGGGCTTGCTGAGGTCGGCGGCATAGCGCTGCCCGTGCACGCCCGCGAGCCACAGCGCCTCGTCAGCGTAGATGTTGCCGATACCTGACACAAGCCCCTGGTCGAGCAGCGCCCGCTTGACGGCGCTGTGTCGAGTCTTCAATACACGCACGACGCGCGCCGGATCGTAGGTCGCCTCGAACGGGTCGGGCGCGATGTGCGTCACCGGTTCGGGTACGGCGACGCCGTCGTGGCGCGACGGGCCGAGCTCGGTGAGGGCCAGCCCCCCGAACGTGCGCTGGTCGACGAACCGCAGCTGCCGCCCGTCGGACAGGTCGAGTCGCGCGTGCAGGTGCTTCTCGGCGGGGGCGTCGGCGGCCTGCACGAGCAGCTGCCCGCTCATGCCGAGGTGCACGACGAGCGCCAACGGGTCCTGCCCCGGCGGGCGCACCTGCAGCCACAGGTACTTGCCGCGGCGACGAGCCGCGTCGACGTGGGAGCCGGTGAGCCGGGCCGCGAGGTCGTCGGGCCCGGCCAGGTGCCGCCGGGCGACGCGCAGGCCGGTGAGGGTCACCGTCTCCAGGTCGCGTCCGACGACGTGTTCGTCGAGACCGCGGCGGACGACCTCCACCTCGGGCAGTTCGGGCATGCGGCCGCGCTCCCGGGTGGCTCAGGAGTCCGCGCGCGAGGCCGGCTCGGCCACCGGCTCCTCCGCGAGCACGGCGTTGGCGCGCCGGTTCAGCTCGGTCCAGGCGAGCTCGGCCGACTTCTGCTCGGCCTCCTTCTTACTGCGCCCGGTGCCCTCGCCGAGCACCTCCTCGCCGAGGACGACCTGCGCGGTGAACACCTTCTCGTGGTCCGGGCCCTCTTCGGTGACGCGGTAGTCCGGGGTGCCGTAGGAGCCGGACGCCGCGAGCTCCTGGAGGCTGGTCTTCCAGTCGAGACCGGCGCCGAGCCGGGCCGAGGAGGCCATCAGCGGATCGAGGAGATGGTGCACGAACCGCCGGGCGACGTCGAGTCCGTACGCGAGGTAGACGGTGCCGATGAGCGCCTCGGTGGTGTCGGCGAGGATCGAGGTCTTGTCACGGCCTCCGGTCGCCTCCTCGCCGCGTCCGAGCAGCAGATAGTCGCCGAGCCCGAGGGCGCGGGCGACCTGCGCGAGCGCCCGCATGTTGACGACAGCCGCGCGCAGCTTGGCGAGCTGACCCTCGGCCATGTCGGGGTGATCGACGTACAGCGACTCGGTGACGACCAGCCCCAACACCGAGTCGCCGAGGAACTCGAGACGCTCGTTGTTGGGGATGCCGCCGTGCTCGTACGCGTACGACCGGTGCGTCAGGGCATGGTCGAGCAGCGACACGTCGGGGGTGACGCCGAGGATCTCGTGGATCGCCTCGGCGAGTCCCTCGACGGGTCGCCGCTCATGGCCGGCTGCGGGTCGAGAACCCATCAGCTCGCCAGGCGTCAGTTCTGGTGCTCGGACCGCTCAGCCGCCGCGTAGTGACGGCCGGCGTAGGTACCGCACGCGGGACACGCGATGTGCGGCTGCTTCGGCGCGGAGCAACGCGGGCACGACGTCAACGTCGTCGCGGTCGCCTTCCACTGCGCCCGGCGCGAGCGGGTGTTGGAGCGCGACATCTTCCGCTTCGGGACGGCCACGTCAGTTCCTCTTCTCTTCGGTCGTGTGCATAACATCCGACCCCTGCGGGCCGGCCAACTGCTGCAGGCTCGCCCAGCGCGGGTCGATGGACTCGTGGTGATGATCCGGATCGTCCGCCAGCCGCGCCCCGCACTCGGAGCACAAACCCGGGCAATCCGGTCGGCAGACCGGCTGAAACGGCAGCGCGGGCACCACGGAATCCCTGATCACGGGCTCCAGGTCGAGCAGATCTCCCTGGAGCACGCGCTGGTCGTCGTCCTCGTCCGCGCCCACCTCCTGGTGGTGCGCGGCCCGATCGGCGTAGGCGAACAGCTCCTGGACGCTGACGTCGAGGTCCTCCTCGACGGGCTCCAGGCACCGCACGCAGGCGCCGGTCGCCCTTCCCCGGACCGAACCGCTGACGAGCACGCCCTCGATCACCGACTCCAGACGAAGATCGAGCTCGAGCGGCTCGCCCTCGCCGATGCCGATGACATCGGTGCCCAGCCCCTCCGGCGCCGGGACGGTACGAGCGACCTCGAGCATGGTCCCGGGGCGGCGCTGCAGCTGCCGGGTGTCGAGCACCAGGGGCGCTCGCGGGTCCAGGGTTGTCATGAGGTCCACATCGTTTCGTCTCGCCGACGGCGGGCAACGGTTCGGCCCGCGCCCACCGCCCGGCTGCGGGCACTCACGACGAGCGACCCACCGACCCCGGGCAGCGTGACAGGACGCAGACCGACTCACAAGTCTAGACCAGGGCGACGCGCGCGCCCAAAAGCGCCGATCGGGCGGGAGTTGCCCGCCCGCGAACCCGGCGGTCGAGGCCTCGATCCGGCGCCCCGCGCGCAGCCCCGCCGCGGGGTTCGCTGCTAGGTTCACGGGGTGCGACGCTGCGTGTGCCCCGGATCCTTCGACCCCGTGACGCTCGGTCACCTCGACGTCATCACGCGGGCGGCCCGACTCTACGACGAGGTCGTCGTGGCCGTGCTCGACAACCCCAACAAGCAGGGCATGTTCACCCTGCCCGAGCGCGTCGAGATGATCACCCAGGAGACCGAGCACCTGCGCGGGGTGCGGGTCGTGCCGTTCGGCGGGCGGTTGCTCGTCGACCTGTGCCTCGAGGTGGGCGCGCAGGCCATCGTCAAGGGCCTGCGCGGCGAGGTCGACTACTCCTACGAGCTGCCGATGGCCGTCATGAACCGGCGCATGACCGGGGTCGAGACGCTCTTCATGCCCGGGGAGCCGGGGCTGAGCGAGGTCTCCAGCTCCCTCATGAAGGAGGTCGCCCGGTTCGGCGGCGACATCTCCGG
>JBDIAM010000402.1:0-3237 GCA_039812445.1 Piscicoccus intestinalis
GCGCCACGACCCCCGGCGAGGTCACCTGCGAGCTGCTCGGCGGCTCCGCCGACGCCATCAGCATCAAGACCGCCCGCACCGGCTTCACCGACTCCCAGCGCGTGCTGCACCAGTGCGAGGGGCTCGGCGTCGAGGTCGTCATGGGCAACCAGATCGACGGCCAGATCGGCACCGCCTGCACGGTGGCGTTCGGGGCCGCCCACGAGACGACGAGCCGGCGCGCGGGGGAGTTGAGCAACTTCCTCGACATGAGCGACGACCTGCTGGCCGAGCCGCTGACGATCACCGGGGGCGTGCTGCCGGTGCCCGCCGGCACGGGGCTCTGGCTGCGGATCGACGACGAGAAGGTGGCCCGTTACCGCCAGGACGCCTGAAGCCGCAGGCCCCTCACCAACCACATCACGAACCACCACGAATCACATCACCGACCGCATCACCAACCACGTCAGCGACGGCGTTGCCGACGCCGGCCCTGACGTATCACCTGAATGACACAAAGGAGTGCCGACATGACGATCGACGAGAAGGTTGAAGGAACCCAGGCCGCCAAGGAGCAGGGTGCCCAGCTCGAGGCCCGCGCCGCCGACTCCGGCGCCAGCGCCACCGCCGCGTTCCGCAAGAAGGGCGGCCAGGGGCTGCAGGTCGACCCGGAGCGCGTGAGCGCGATGGCGACCGAGGCGCTGCAGGCGCTGCACGAGGTGATCCGCCGCCACAAGATGACGTACGCGGAGTACGACGCGCTGAAGTCGTGGCTCATCAGCGTCGGTGAGGACGGGGAGTGGCCGCTCTTCCTCGACGTGTGGGTCGAGCACGTCGTCGAAGACGTCAACACCTCCCACCGCGAGGGCAACAAGGGCTCGATCGAAGGCCCGTACTACGTGCCGGGCTCGCCCGAGCACGACAGCCCCGGCGTCATCGACCAGCGCGACGACGAGAAGGGCGACCAGCTGACGTTCGCCGGGCAGATCCGCTCGACCGACGGCACGCCGCTGACCGACGCGAAGATCGAGCTGTGGCACGCCGACGCCGACGGCTTCTACAGCCAGTACGCGCCGGGCCTGCCGCAGTGGAACCTGCGTGGCACGTTCAAGGCCGACCAGGACGCCCGCTAGGGCATCCGCACCGTGCTGCCCGCGCCGTACCAGATCCCCACCGACGGTGCCTGCGGCAAGCTCATCGCCGCCGCGAACTGGCACGCCTGGCGGCCCGCGCACCTGCACGTCAAGGTGTCGGCCCCCGGCCACGAATTGCTCACCGCCCAGCTGTACTTCCCGGGCGACCCGCACAACGAGGACGACATCGCCTCGGCCGTCAAGCCCGAGCTCATGCTCGACGTGCAGGACGACCCGAGCGGCACGGGCAAGGTCGTCGATTACGACTTCGTGCTCGACCCCGCCTGAGCCTTCGCCACCCTCACGCCACGCTCCCGCCGCCTGAGCTCGGCTCGCGGCGGGAGCGGTCGGCCTCCACCGACACCCGAAAGGATCCTCCCGTGCTCTTCGCCGTGCGCATGGACGTCGACCTGCCCCGTGACCTCGACCCGCAGACCCGGGCCGACACGCTCGCCCGCGAGAAGGCCTACTCCCAGAAGCTGCAACGCGGGGGCGAGTGGCCGCACATCTGGCGTCGCGTGGGCCAGTACTCCAACCTCTCGATCTTCGACGTGCGCGACAACGAGCGGCTGCACGAGATCCTCTGGGGCCTGCCGCTGTTCGAGTACATGACGATCTCGGTCACGCCGCTGGCCACGCACCCCTCCGACATCGCCCTCACCGCGAAGGAGTGAGACATGGACAAGACCGCCGCCTTCCTGCCGGGTGACCTCAACCTGCTCGCCCGCGAGACCGACATGCTCGCCACGACCATCGCGAGCCTGGCCGCCGACGAGCTGCCGCAGCCGGCCCGCCGCGAGGGCCGCACCCGCGCCGACGTGCTCGCGCAGATCGTCGGCGCAGCCCATCGGGCCGCAGCGTTCATGGAATCGGCCCACACCGGAGACGGCCCGACGGGCTCCGACTCCTCGGGCGGGTCGGGTGCGTCGGGCGCGGGCGAGCGGGGGACGGAGACCGACGCCGAGTCGGCCGGCCTGCCCGCGCCGCAGCTGAAGGCCCGGGTGGCGGACGCCCTCGACCGCGTCACCCGGTCGGCCCGGGAGCTGACCACCGGCGTCGCGCGAGAGCGGCTCGACGGGCCGGGCGGTGCGCTCGACGCGTACTGGCTCCCCGCGCTGTGGACCACGCAGGCGATCCTCCTGCACGACGACCTCGACACCGTCTGGGAGCTCGAAGAGGCCGACATCACGGCCCTCGAGGACGCGATGGAGGTCATCGTCGCCCGCCTCGCCGCCTCGCCCGACAGCCCGCTCGACGCGCGGCTGCTGACGGCCGAGGGGGAGGAGTACACGCTCGGAGCCGGTGCGCCCGACGTGCGCGGCGAACGCTACGCGCTGCTGTCGTGGCTGACCGGCGGCGAGGCAGCCGGCGTGCACGCCGGCGGCGCCCTGCCCGCCTCCCCGCGGCTCCTGGACCTGATCTGACCCGCCGCCAAGGTCGGTGGCCTCCCCAAGGTCGGTGGCCTCCCCAAGGTCGGTGGCCTCCCCACCGTCGCTGGCCCGCCGACCTCCCTCAACGTCGCTGGGAACTGCGTGTCGCGGTGAGGACTGCGGCACGAACAGCAGTTTTGACCACGACACGCAGTCCTGCGGGTCGTGGGGGCGTCGTTAGAGTCGGCAGATCGCCGTTGGTCGTCGCCCCCTACGGGGCGCGGCCGGCGGGGACGACCCCGACCTCCTCAGACTCAAGGAGAGCAGATGACCGACAACGACAAGCCGCTCAGCGACGACGAACTGGTCACCGACGGCGCCGCGAGCGCCCCGGCTCCGGGCGCCGACGCCGACGGCACCGACGGCCGCGACGGCGACGGAACCGACTCCGACGGCATCGACGGTGACTCGACCGACGGGACCGACGGCGACTCGCACGACTCCGACGGCACCGACGGCGGCGACAGCGACGGCACCGACTCCGACGGCACCGACTCCGACGGCACCGACGGTGATTCCACCGACGGCACCGACGGCGACTCGCACGACTCCGACGGCACCGGCGGCGACTCGCACGACTCGGACGGGACCGACGGAGGGGACTCCGACGGCACCGACGCCTGAGCTCTGACGGGATGAACTCACTGCAGTTCCTGGCCGGCGACCCTACGACCTTCGCCACGGAGGTGTGGGGT
>JBDIAM010000403.1:0-3235 GCA_039812445.1 Piscicoccus intestinalis
AAGCGTCGCTCGCGCAAGGGCAACGCCGCCAACCACGGCCGCCGCCCCAACGCCTGAGCACGGCGCCAGCCGACAACAGCGGGCTGCCGCAACCACACGGTTGCGGCAGCCTGTTGCTGTCTGTGACGCGGCGCCGGGCGTCATCGAGGCTCAGCTCCTCGGCCGGTCCCAGCGCTCCACCGCTTCCTCGATGACCTCGACGGCCTGAACCGTCTCCGAGGATCCGTCGCGGCTCGTCTGCACGGTCACCGACGTGAGCCTGGACATGATGCGGTTGCGCAGCTCGCCCGGGGCCGCGTGCCCCTGACAGGAACGGCGCACGAGGGCCTTGAGCAGAACGTCGCGCTCGTATTCGTCGAGGCACTGCGCGCACCCGTCGAGGTGCGCTTTGATGCGGCGCGAATCGGTGGGGCTGGTCTCCTTGTCGATGAACTCGAAGACCCGCAGCACGATCTGCGAACAATCGACGGTGCCGTGCCCGTCGGCGGAGTCGGCGTGCGTGTGCCGGGGCTCATTCATGCGCCGGCCCCCTGCCCCGCGTACCCGCGCTCGATGGCGTAATCGGTGAGCAGTTCGCGCAGCTGCCGGCGGCCGCGGTGCAGGCGCGACATCACGGTGCCGATCGGCGTCTCCATGATGTCGGCGATCTCCTTGTACGCGAAGCCCTCGACGTCGGCGAGGTAGACGGCCATCCGGAAGTCCTCGGGCAGCGCCGCCAGCGCCCGCGTCACGTCGCTGTCGGGCAGGTGCTCCAGCGCCTCGGTCTCCGCCGAGCGCAGCCCGCGCGAGCTGTGCGACTCGGCGCGCGCCAACTGGTAGTCGGCGATATCGGCGGAGTCGGACTCCTGCGGCTGACGTTGCTTCTTGCGGTAGGAGTTGATGTACGTGTTCGTGAGGATGCGGTACAACCAGGCCTTGAGGTTGGTGCCCGGCCGGTACTGGTGAAACGCCCCGAATGCCTTGGCGTACGTCTCCTGCACGAGGTCCTCGGCGTCGGCGGGGTTGCGCGCCATCCGCAGCGCCGCGCTGTACAGCTGGTCGAGGAAGGGCATCGCCTCGGCCTCGAAGCGAGCCGCGCGTTCGGCCGGGGACTCCGTCGCCGGGTCGACCGCGGGCCGCGCGGGTTCGGCGGGTGCGGTGGGCGCGGCGGTCTCGTTCGCAGCGGGCGTCGCGTCGACGCCGGCCTGCGCGCCGGTGTCGGTGTCCGGCTTGTCGTCAGTCATCGCCGACCACGATACCGGCCGGTCGCAACCTGCTCGAAATCTCGAACGCAGTACGGGGCGAGCGGCACGTCGCGCCGCCGAACGGTCGCGCACGGTCTGCATCGCGGCTCCTTCACGAATGGGGGCGCGGGCCGATGGCCGGGAAACGCGTTCCGGAGCCGGTGCGGCCCCGGTCCGCGGGCCCCGGCCCGCTGCTGTTCGGTGGTGATCGTCGGCGTCAACGCCGCCGCACACCGGGACCATTCCCTGTGGTGTCGCTCACCGGACGCAGCCACCCACCCCGCCACTCGCCCGCTCGCGGTCACCCCGGCCGCCCGGACCGGTCGTCCGCCCGTCAGCGGGCGGGCCACGTAGCGTCGAGCCAGTCGGCTACGGCGGCGCGCACATCGGCGGCATCGCCGGCGAAGCCGTGGCCGCCGCGGGCCGGCACCACGTCGAGGGCCGCCGCCTGCGCGAGCCGCTCCGGCCGGCCGAAGGAGTCGGTGCGCCCCTGCACCAGCAGCAGCGGCACGTCCGCCGCGCGGGCCGCCGCGAGCTCGTCGGCCCGGCTCGGTCTGGGGCGGTCGCCGCGTGCGGGCGGCTCCAACGGGAACGACAGCAGCAGCAGTCCGTCGGGGCGCAGGTCCGCGGCGGTGCGCGCGACGACGCGAGCCCCGGCGCTGCGCCCGCCCGCGATGTGCGGACCCGGCAGCCGCCGCCCACCGCCATCGGCCCTCGCGGCGGCCTGGCCGCGCTGGGAGCCGGCTCGCCCCACGAGCGAGCGCCAGCAGGCGACCCAGGCCACGTCGAGCTGCGGTGGCGGTGTGGCGACCCGGCGCCCGGCGACCCGCCACGGCTGGTCGACGAGCACGACGACCCAGCCGGCATCCGTGAGGGTCGTCAGCGCCGTGAGGTCCCGGCTGGGTCCGGAGCCCCCGGCGCCGTGGCCGAGCACGAGGCTGCCCCGCGCGGCTGTCCCGCGCGGCGGCCGGTGCACGGTGGCGCGGGCCGGCCCGACCGGCGTCGCGATCGTGCGCACGCTGGGCCGGCGGGCGGCGCTCACCCGATGACCTCGCCGGTGCTCGGGTCGACGACGCCGACGAGCTCGTCCGGGCCGACCGGGTCGAGCAGGTGCGGGCCGTTGACGCGGCTGTTGCCGACCGCGCGACCCACCGGGTAGGCGGCGAATCGCCCCGGGCGGTGCGTGCCGAGCAGTTCGTCGACGGTCTCCGGGGCGGTCTGCGGGTCGAGCCAGGCGGACCACTGGTCGGGGTCGAGCACGAGGGGCTGGCGGTCGTGGATGCGGGACAGGCCCGGCTCCGCGGCCGTCGTGATGATCGTGAACGTCGTCAGCCACGCCTGCGGGTCGTCGCCCTCGCTCGCCGGGTCGCGCCAGAACTCGAAGAGGCCGGCGAGGGTCACCGGCACCGCGTCGTCCCGGTGCATGAAGAACGGCTGCTTGCGGGGCTTGCCCTTGGCGTCGGTGGCCGTCGGACTGACCTGCCACTCGTACCAGCCGTCGGCGGGCACGAGCACGCGCCGCGAGCGCACCGCCGAGCGGAACGCCGGCTTGGTGGTCACCGTCTCCGCGCGAGCGTTCGCCAGCCGCGCACCGATCGCCGGGTCCTTGGCCCAGGACGGCACCAAACCCCACGTCAGCAGCCGCAACTGGCGCTGCGGGGGTGCCTGCGGGTCGTCCTTGGGGGCGCGCGAGAGCACGACCCGGGCGTTCTTGCTCGGGGCGATGTTGTAGTCGGGGCGCCCCGCCGGGGGCTCCTGCGGTCGCTTGAGCACGCTGCGCACCGGCTCGCCCGTGACGTCGACGTCGACGTCGAGCTGCTCGATGAGGTCGTCGTTGCCGGCGCTCGCCGCGTATCGCCCGCACATGCGGCCCAAGGGTAACTGTCGGCGCGACGCACTACCGTAGGACTCCCAGGGTCTCGGGGGCCCGCCGACCGGGCGTCTTCCGAGCGCCCACGCCCACCGACGAGGAGAGCTTGACCCCGATGTACCCGCACCACTTCGGCAGACGC
>JBDIAM010000404.1:0-3227 GCA_039812445.1 Piscicoccus intestinalis
TTCTTCATCCCCGCGATGAACCTCGCCGGCATCCCGCCGTTCTCGGGCTTCCTCGGCAAGATCGCGCTGCTGCAGGGCGGCGCGCAGGCCGGGACGCCGCTGGCGTACCTGCTCATCGGCGGGTCGGTGCTGACCAGTCTGCTCACGCTCTACGCGGTGAGCCGGGTGTGGTCGATGGCGTTCTGGCGCAAGGTGCCCACCCCCTCGGAGACGGTGCAGCGCGAGCGCGCGGCCGTCACCTCCGGCGCGCCCACGGTCGACGGGCAGCCCGAGGGGATGGACCGCCCGATCGACAGCCCGACCGGGGCGCTGGCCCTCGGGGCGGTGCGCGCCATCCCGCGCGGCATGACCACCCCGACCACCGTGCTCGTCGTCATCGGCATGGCGATCACCGTCGTCGCCGGGCCGCTGTACGCGATCACCGACCGGGCCGCCGCAGACCTGCGCGCCCGCACCCCCTACGTCGACAGCGTGCTGGCGCACGATCCGACGAACCCCGGGCAGGAGGCGCCGTGAACGCCACCAGCGCATCGAGCATCCTCGACGACGAGTACTCCAGCCGCCGCGGTCTCGTGAAGCGGCGCGTGCAGATCGTCTCGTGGGTCGTGCTGACCCTCGTGTGGGTGATGCTGTGGGGCAACTTCTCCGTGATCAACGTCGTCTCCGGCATCCTCATCTCCGGACTGCTGCTCCTGCTGTTCCCGCTGCCGCCGATCCGGCTCGGGGTGCGGGTGCGGCCGGTGGCCACGATCGTGCTCATCGTCCGGTTCCTCGTCGACATGGTCACCGCGAGCGTCGAGGTCGCCTATAAGGCGTGCGCGCCGTGGGTGCACCCGCAGGGGCGGTTCACCCGCATCATCCTGCGCGGCGACAACGACCTGCTGTGCACGATCACCGCGCAGATGACGACGCTCGTGCCCGGCTCCATCGTCATCGACCTGGAGTCCGACGGGGCCGGGCGCACGATGCTGCTGCACGTCTTCGACGCCCGCTCCGCCGACGACATCGAGAAGCTGCGGGGCCGGGTGCTCGCGCAGGAGCAGCGGGTGCTGCGGGCGCTGGCCGCGCCGCCTCGGCAGGTCGCCGCCGAACACGACCCGGGCCCCGACCCGACCACCGGTCACAACGGGGAGGAGCGCTCGTGATCTGGAATCTCGCCGTCGCGTTCATCGCCCTCGCGCTCGGGCTCTCGGCGCTGCTGGCGGTCGTGCGGATCGTGCGCGGCCCGAGCGTGCTGGACCGCACGGTCGCCACCGAGGTGCTCGTCTCGACCCTCGTGTGCGCGCTGTGCGCGGAGGCCGCGATCAACCGGCACGCGACCACGCTGCCGATCGTCATCTCGCTGTCGCTGCTCGGCTTCCTCGGCTCGGTGTCGGTGGCGCGGTTCATGCCGCAGCCCCCGGAGGACAAGGCCGGGCGGGTCACGACGGCGCCCGCCGAACCCATCGGTGACGAGCCGACCGCGCGCCCGGGGAGTCAGTCGTGAGCTGGGACCGCGTGGCCGACGGAATCGGCCTGTTCTGCCTGGTGTTCGGGGCGCTGCTGTGCCTGACCAGCTCGGTCGGCCTCGTGCGGCTGAGCGACCTGTACGCCCGCATGCACGCCGCGACCAAGCCCCAGGCCCTCGGGCTGCTGCTCTCGCTGCTCGGTCTCGGCCTCATGCTGCGCTCCGGCCTCGACGTCGGAATGCTCGTGCTCATCGCGATCTTCCAGATGCTGACGATCCCCGTCTCCGCGCACCTGGTCGCCCGGGCGCGGTACCGCGACGAGAACCCGCGCTGAGGCGCCTGCAGGGCTTGGCGAGCCCGTCTCCGGGTAGCGTCGGGGGCGAACGGGCCGGGCGTGTCGCACCCGGCCGCGACCGGAGCATCCCGCACGATTCCCCGCACGATCCCCGCACGATCCCCGCAGGAGTGAGCATGAGCGAGCAGTGGCGTTTCGAGACCAAGCAGGTGCACGCGGGGCAGGTGCCCGACAGCGAGACCGGGGCGCGGGCCCTGCCGATCTATCAGACGACCTCGTTCGTCTTCCCCGACGCGCAGACCGCGGCCGACCGGTTCGCGCTGGCCGACCTCGGCCCGATCTACACCCGGCTCGGCAACCCGACCGAGCAGGCCGTCGGCGCGCGGATCGCGGCCCTGGAAGGCGGGGTCGGTGCGCTGCTGCTCGCCTCGGGGCAGTCGGCGACGACGTTCGCGATCCTCAACGTCGCGGCGGCCGGTGACCACGTCGTCTCCAGCGCGGCGCTGTACGGCGGCACGTACAACCTGCTCAAGTACACGCTGAAGCGGCTCGGCATCGAGACGACGTTCGTCGACGACATCGCCGACGTCGAGCAGTGGCGGGCGGCGATCCGGCCGAACACCAAGCTGCTGTTCGGCGAGACGATCTCCAACCCCGACGGGAAGATCCTCGACGTCGCCGCCGTCGCCGACGTGGCCCACGAGGCGGGGCTGCCGCTCATGGTCGACAACACCGTCGCGACCCCCTACGTGCTGCGCCCGATCGAGTACGGCGCCGACGTCGTGCTGCACTCGACGACGAAGTACCTCGGCGGGCACGGCGCGGTCATCGGCGGCGCGATCGTCGACGCGGGCACCTTCGACTACGGCGCCTCGCCCGAGAAGTTCCCGCAGTTCAACGAGCCGTCGGAGAGCTACCACGGGCTCGTGTTCGCGCGCGACCTCGGCGTCGGCTCGGCCCTGGGAGCCAATCTCGCGTTCATCCTCAAGGCGCGCGTGGAACTGCTGCGCGACCTCGGCTCGGCGATCAGCCCGTTCAACGCGTGGGTGCTGCAGCTGGGCATCGAGACCCTGTCGCTGCGCATGGAGCGGCACCTGTCGAACGCGAAGAAGGTCGCCGAGTACCTCGCCGGGCACGAGCAGGTGGAGACGGTGTTCTACTCCTCGCTGCCGGACAGCCCGTGGGCGGCCCTCGCCGACAAGTACACCCCCGCCGGAGCCGGGGCCGTGCTCTCGTTCGAGATCACCGGCGGCCTGGAGGCGGGGCGCCGGTTCGTCGACGGCCTCGAGCTGCACAGCCACGTCGCCAACATCGGCGACGTGCGCTCGCTGGTCATCCACCCCGCCTCCACGACGCACAGCCAGGGCAGCGACGAGGACCGCCGCGGAGCCGGTGTCACCCCCGGCCTCGTGCGCCTCGCCGTCGGCATCGAGCACATCGACGACATCGTCGCCGACCTCGACAAGGGCTTCGCCGCCGCCCGC
>JBDIAM010000405.1:0-3225 GCA_039812445.1 Piscicoccus intestinalis
GCGTCTGCCGAAGTGGTGCGGGTACATCGGGGTCAAGCTCTCCTCGTCGGTGGGCGTGGGCGCTCGGAAGACGCCCGATCGGCGGGCCCCCGAGACCCTGGGGAGTCCTACGGTAGTGCGTCGCGCCGACAGTTATCCTTGGGCCGCATGTGCGGGCGATATGCGGCGAGCGCCGGCAACGACGACCTCATCGAGCAACTCGACGTCGACATCGACGTCACGAATGAGCCGGTGCGCAGCGTGCTCAAACGGCCGCAGGAGCCCCCGGCGGGGCGCCCCGACTACAACATCGCGCCGAGCAAGAACACCCGCGTCGTGCTTGCCCGCGCCCCCAAGGACGACCCGGAGGCGCCCGCGCAACGGCAGTTGCGCCTGCTGACCTGGGGTTTGGTGCCGTCCTGGGCGAAGGACCCCGCGATCGGTGCGCGGCTGGCGAACGCCCGCGCCGAGACGGTGACCACCAAGCCGGCGTTCCGCTCGGCGGTGCGCTCGCGGCGCGTGCTCGTGCCCGCCGACGGCTGGTACGAGTGGCAGGTCAGTCCGACGGCCACCGACGCCAAGGGCAAGCCCCGCAAGCAGCCGTTCTTCATGCACCGGGACGACGCGGTGCCGGTGACCCTCGCCGGCCTCTTCGAGTTCTGGCGCGACCCGGCGAGCGAGGGCGACGACCCGCAGGCGTGGCTGACGACGTTCACGATCATCACGACGGCCGCGGAGCCGGGCCTGTCCCGCATCCACGACCGCCAGCCCCTCGTGCTCGACCCCGACCAGTGGTCCGCCTGGCTCGACCCGCAGACCGCCCCGGAGACCGTCGACGAACTGCTCGGCACGCACCGCCCGGGGCGATTCGCCGCCTACCCGGTGGGTCGCGCGGTCGGCAACAGCCGCGTCAACGGCCCGCACCTGCTCGACCCGGTCGGCCCGGACGAGCTCGTCGGCGTCGTCGACCCGAGCACCGGCGAGGTCATCGGGTGAGCGCCGCCCGCCGGCCCAGCGTGCGCACGATCGCGACGCCGGTCGGGCCGGCCCGCGCCACCGTGCACCGGCCGCCGCGCGGGACAGCCGCGCGGGGCAGCCTCGTGCTCGGCCACGGCGCCGGGGGCTCCGGACCCAGCCGGGACCTCACGGCGCTGACGACCCTCACGGATGCCGGCTGGGTCGTCGTGCTCGTCGACCAGCCGTGGCGGGTCGCCGGGCGCCGGGTCGCCACACCGCCACCGCAGCTCGACGTGGCCTGGGTCGCCTGCTGGCGCTCGCTCGTGGGGCGAGCCGGCTCCCAGCGCGGCCAGGCCGCCGCGAGGGCCGATGGCGGTGGGCGGCGGCTGCCGGGTCCGCACATCGCGGGCGGGCGCAGCGCCGGGGCTCGCGTCGTCGCGCGCACCGCCGCGGACCTGCGCCCCGACGGACTGCTGCTGCTGTCGTTCCCCTTGGAGCCACCCGCACGCGGTGACCGACCCAGGCCGAGCCGGGCCGACGAGCTCGCGGCGGCGCGGGCGGCGGACGTGCCGCTGCTGCTCGTGCAGGGGCGTACCGACTCCTTCGGCCGCCCGGAGCGGCTCGCGCAGGCCGCCGGGATCGACGTGGTGCCGGTCCGCGGCGGCCACGGCTTCGCCGGCGATGCCGCCGATGTGCGCGCCGCCGTAGCCGACTGGCTCGACGTCACGTGGCCCCGACCGCTGCGGGGCGGATGACCGGCTCCGGCCGGTCGGCGTGTCCATGCGAGTGCACCAGTGGGCCCCGGTGAGCGACACCACAGGGAATGGTCCCGGTGTGCGGCGGTGTTGACGCCGACGATCACCACCGAGCAGCAGCGGGCCGGGGCCCGCGGAACCGGGGCCACCGGCTTCGGAGGGCGTCTCCCGGCCATCGGCCCGCCCCCAGTCGTGAAGGAGCCGCGATGCAGACCGTGCGCGACCGTTCGGCGGCGCGACGTGCCGCTCGCCCCGTACTGCGTTCGAGATTTCGAGCAGGTTGCGACCGGCCGGTATCGTGGTCGGCGATGACTGACGACAAGCCGGACACCGACACCGGCGCGCAGGCCGGCGTCGACGCGACGCCCGCTGCGAACGAGACCGCCGCGCCCACCGCACCCGCCGAACCCGCGCGGCCCGCGGTCGACCCGGCGACGGAGTCCCCGGCCGAACGCGCGGCTCGCTTCGAGGCCGAGGCGATGCCCTTCCTCGACCAGCTGTACAGCGCGGCGCTGCGGATGGCGCGCAACCCCGCCGACGCCGAGGACCTCGTGCAGGAGACGTACGCCAAGGCATTCGGGGCGTTTCACCAGTACCGGCCGGGCACCAACCTCAAGGCCTGGTTGTACCGCATCCTCACGAACACGTACATCAACTCCTACCGCAAGAAGCAACGTCAGCCGCAGGAGTCCGACTCCGCCGATATCGCCGACTACCAGTTGGCGCGCGCCGAGTCGCACAGCTCGCGCGGGCTGCGCTCGGCGGAGACCGAGGCGCTGGAGCACCTGCCCGACAGCGACGTGACGCGGGCGCTGGCGGCGCTGCCCGAGGACTTCCGGATGGCCGTCTACCTCGCCGACGTCGAGGGCTTCGCGTACAAGGAGATCGCCGACATCATGGAGACGCCGATCGGCACCGTGATGTCGCGCCTGCACCGCGGCCGCCGGCAGCTGCGCGAACTGCTCACCGATTACGCCATCGAGCGCGGGTACGCGGGGCAGGGGGCCGGCGCATGAATGAGCCCCGGCACACGCACGCCGACTCCGCCGACGGGCACGGCACCGTCGATTGTTCGCAGATCGTGCTGCGGGTCTTCGAGTTCATCGACAAGGAGACCAGCCCCACGGATTCGCGCCGCATCAAGGCGCACCTCGACGGGTGCGCGCAGTGCCTCGACGAATACGAGCGAGACGTTCTGCTCAAGGCCCTCGTGCGCCGTTCCTGTCACGGGCACGCGGCCCCGGGCGAACTGCGCAACCGCATCATGTCCAGGCTCACGTCGGTGACCGTGCAGACGAGCCGCGACGGATCCTCGGAGACGCTTCAGGCCGTCGAGGTCATCGAGGAAGCGGTGGAGCGCTGGGATCGCCCGAGGAGCTGAGCCTCGATGATCACCGTGAGCCGTGCCACACAGACAGAAACAGGCTGCCGCAACCCGAGGGGTGCGGCAGCCCGTCGTTGTCGGCTGGCGCCGTGCTCAGGCGTTGGGGCGGCGGCCGTGGTTGGCGGCGTTGCCCTTGCGCGAGCGACGCTT